>JAZBPJ010000018.1:0-10423 GCA_036351575.1 Lysobacterales bacterium
CGAGGTCAGTCGTCGCCCTTTTCGTAGACGTGCATGTCACGCTGCGGGTAGGGGATGCTGCAGCCCGCGGCTTCGAGTTCGACCTTGGCCTGTTCGGTCAGGTCGCCGTAGACCGTCCAGTAATCGACCGACTTGACCCAGGGGCGGCAGGCGAAATCGACGCTGCTGTCACCGAGGTTCATGACGAAGATGTTCGTCGCTGGGTCATCCAGGACCAGCGGGTGTTTTTTGCAGATGTCGGTCAGTACCTTGCGGGCCACCTTCAGGTCGTCGTCGTAGCCGACACCGAAGACCAGGTCCACGCGGCGCGTATCCATGGCCGAAAAGTTCGTGATGGGGCCGGCTCCGATCTGGCTGTTGGGAACGATCACGACCTTGTTGTCCGGCGTCGTCAGGATGGTGCTGAAAATCTTGATTTCGGTAACCGAGCCCATGACGCCGCCCGCCTCGATGAAATCGCCCTGCTTGAAGGGGCGGAAAATGATCAGCATCACGCCGGCCGCGAAGTTGCCGAGAGAATCCTTCAGGGCGAGACCGACGGCCAGGCCGGCGGCGCCGAGAATGGCGAGCAGCGAAGTGATGGGTATGCCCAGCGTGTCCAGCGCGGCCAGGATAACGGCGGCCAGCAGGATCGCGTAGACGATGTTGCCCAGGAAACTGACCAGTGTCGAGTCCAGTTCGGCCCGTTCCATCAGCTTCTTCAGAATGTTCGTGATCCGGTTGGAAATCCACTTACCGACGATGAAGATGACCAGCGCCAGAACGATCTTGATGCCCCATTCGGTCAGCATCGGCACGAGGGTTTCAGCATTGAATTCCATGTTGCTCTCCAGTTTTTACTTGTATTTCCAATTAAAATTCAGGTGATGTCGCCGCCGGGTTCCAGGAACTCCTCCAGGCGGTCCGCGATGGACGCCACGTTGCGAATCGTGTAGTCCAGTTCGTCGTCGCCGACGAAGGCGTAGGGCAGATTCTCACACATCTTGATGTACGGGATTCCATCCATGTCGCCGACCGCGAGGTAGCCGACACGCTGGGTGAGGTTGATGCGCAGGCATTTTTCCGCATCGAGGTCAGAAAGCGGCGCCACCGGGGTTTCCACGCGCAGGATCCGCCGCCCCCGTTCCGACTCCAGTTCGGCCAGGAAGATGCTCTGTTTGCGGTCTGAATCGTTCATGGCGAATTCGAAGCTGATGATGAACGGTTCGTCGATCGTCAGTTCGTAACGCTCCATGATGTGGTTGCGTACTTCCGCAAAGGTTTCCATTCTGTTCTCCATACGAATTCCCGCGTTTATTTCGGCGCCAGTCTCACCGCGCCATCAAGTCGGATGGTCGTTCCGTTCAAGTATGCATGCTCCATGATGTTCCCCGCCAGTTCCGCAAATTCCTCCGGCTTGCCGAGGCGTGACGGGAAGGGAATGGATGCGGAGAGCGATTCCTGTACGTGTTCGGGCATGCCGTCGACCATCGGTGTCCAGAAAATGCCCGGTGCGATGGTCATTACGCGGATGCCGAAGCGGGCGAGTTCGCGGGCCATCGGCAGCGTCAGGCCGACCAGGCCGCCCTTGGAGGCGGAGTAGGCCGCTTGGCCTATCTGGCCGTCAAAGGCCGCAACCGACGCGGTGTTTATGATGACGCCGCGTTCGCCGTCCTCGCCGCTTTCGTTGTGCTGCATGAGATCCGCCGCCGCCTTGGCCACGTTGAAACTGCCGACCAGGTTGACGTTGATGGTGGTGCTGAAAAAGGACAACGGCATCGGCGCTTCGCGGCCGAGCACCCGCGCGGCCCCGAGAATTCCCGCGCAGTTCATGGCGACGTTCAGGCCGCCCATGTGCTCCCGGGCCTTGTTGAGTGATTCGATCACCCCTTCTTCCGAGGTCACGTCGGTTTTGAGATAAAGCGCGCCGGTCTCCGCGGCCGCAGTGGCGCCGGCTTCGTCGTTGACGTCCAGCATGACGGCTTTGCCGCCGTTGGCGACGAGGTGCTTTACAACGGCCAGGCCCAGGCCCGAAACACCGCCCGTGACGATGGCTTTTGCCTGTGAAAGTTGCATGGTTCGCTCCTGTTTCGTGTTCAGATTTCGATCGCGATCGCGACGGCCTCACCGCCGCCGAGGCACAACGAGGCAACGCCCCTTTTCAGCCCGCGCTGACGCAGTGCGTAGATCAGCGTGACCAGGATGCGGGCGCCGGAAGCGCCGATAGGGTGGCCCAGCGCGCAGGCGCCGCCATTCACGTTGACGCGGTCCTGCTGCAGGCCGTTGTCGTGCATCGCGGCCATCGTGACCGATGCGAAGGCTTCGTTGATCTCGAACAGGTCGACGTCGTCCATCGTCCAGCCGGCTTTTTTCACCACGTCAGCCACCGCCCTGGATGGCGCGGTCGTGAACCACTCCGGTTCCTGCGAGAAGGTGGCATGGGCGACGATGCGAGCCAGCGTTTCGAGTCCGCGGGCGGCGGCTTCGTCTGCGGTCATCAGCACGGTGGCGGCGCCGCCGTCCGAAATCTTCGAAGCATTCGCGGCCGTCACGGTACCGTCTTTCTTGAAGGCCGGCCGCAGGGTCGGGATTTTTTCGATGTTGCAGCGGGCCGGTTCTTCGTCAGCATCGCAAACGGTTTCACCGCGGCGGGTCTTGACGGTCACCGGAACGATTTCCTCGGCAAAGGTGCCGTCCGCGACCGCTTTTTGGGCGCGCTCGATCGTGGTGATTGCAAAGGCGTCCTGGTCTTCACGCGTGAAGCCGTATTTCTCGGCGCACATTTCGCCGAACATGCCCATCATCTGGCCGTCGTAAGGGCTCTGCAGGCCGTCCCAGAACATGTGGTCCATTACCTCGCCGTGCCCCATGCGCATGCCGCCGCGCGCCTTGGGCAGCATGTAGGGCGCGTTGGTCATGGATTCCAGGCCGCCGGCGATCACGATGTTCGAACTGCCGACCCGGATGGCGTCGAAGCCGAGCATGACGGATTTCATTCCGGAGCCGCAGACCTTGTTGATGGTCATCGCGCCGACCGAGACCGGCACACCGGCTTTCAATGCGGCTTGTCGGGCCGGCGCCTGGCCGAGGCCGGCGGGCAGCACGCAGCCCATGATCACTTCACTGGCGTCCCCCGCCTCGATGCCGGCCTGCTCGACCGCTCCCGCGATCGCGGCCGCACCCAGGTCGGTGCCGCTGCACGGTTCGAATTGTCCCTGGAATGAGCCGATGGGCGTGCGCTTCGCGCCCACGATAACAACAGTCTGGTCGGTCATTGGATGTGCTCCGTCATGCGATGGGTTCCTGCTGCTTGAAAAATACCGGGGAACCGCGTTTTCTGAAGAGCATATTTTAGCGTATCGCTGACCGTGAAAGGGCGGGCCTGCATCAAGGATTTGTGTATTTTCGGCTTGCAGATGAAGTTGCGCCGCCGAAGCAAAGCCCCGACGGCGCGTATCCCGACACACTTCAGTCGGGTGGCGAGATATTCTGCCATCCCGTGCGTTGTCGGGAGCAGGTCCTTTGCTCCCCTTTTTGACTTACTCTATAAACATAGGTCCAAATCCGCTTTGACGCAACTGGCGAACCGTAATTCGTGTCCAGGACGGCGAAAACAGGCGCGGGGCGCGTTAAAATGGCCCCCACGAAACCACAAGGCCGCAAAATGAACCAAGCCGCACGCTCTTTCGCTCCAAAAGCAGAGAATGATTCGCCCACCCCGATGCGCTTCGTCACCGCTGCATCCCTGTTTGACGGCCACGATGCAGCGATCAACATCATGCGGCGGCTGATCCAGGCGCAGGGCGTGGAAGTGATTCACCTGGGGCACAACCGCAGCGTGCTCGATATCGTGCAGGCGGCGATCCAGGAGGACGCCGACGCGATCGCAATCTCGTCCTACCAGGGCGGGCACATGGAATTCTTCCGCTACATGGTCGATCTGCTGAACGAAGCGGACGCCGGTCATATCCGCATTTTCGGCGGCGGCGGCGGCACGATCACGCCGGAAGAAATCCAGGAACTGGAAGCTTACGGCGTGGAGCGCATCTACCACCCCGACGACGGCATGGGCATGGGCCTGGTCGAGATGATCGAAGACGTCGTGAAAAGGGCGGCAAGGCGGCGCCTGCCTTCACGCGTCCCCGCATCGACCGACGCACGTGATTTTGCCGCGATCGCCGGAATGATCTCCGCGCTCGAGGACGAGGTCATCGCTGCCGACGAACTGGACGCGAAACGCCGTGGTTGGCAGAACACGAAAGCGCCCGCACCCGTGGTCGGCATCACCGGAACCGGCGGTGCCGGAAAGTCCTCGGTAACCGACGAACTGCTGCTGCGCTTCCTGCAGTGCTTTCCCGACATGAAAATCGCGGTGCTGGCCGTGGATCCGACGCGCCGCCGCACGGGCGGGGCGCTGCTGGGCGACCGCATACGAATGAACGCGCTGCGCAACCCGAACATCTACATGCGCAGCATGGCGACCCGGCGCCAGCACCTGGCGACCTCGGCGATCCTGCAGGACGCCATTGCGCTGCTGCGGTCCTCGGGCTTTGACCTGGTTATCGTGGAAACCGCGGGTATCGGCCAGTCCGACTCGGAGATCGTCGACATGGTCGATTTTCCGGTGTACGTGATGACCAGTGATTTCGGCGCCCAGAGCCAGCTGGAAAAAATCGACATGCTGGACTTCGCGGAACTCGTCGTGCTCAACAAGTACGACAAGCGGGCCGCCGAGGACGCGCTGCGCGACGTGCGCAAGCAGTGGAAACGCAACCGCAACCGGTTTCACGCGGCGGACGCGGACGTTCCCGTTTACCCGACCATAGCCAGCCAGTTCAACGACCCGGGCGTCAGCTGGATGTTTTACAACCTGTGCCGGCTTCTTCGAGAGAAAATGGACCTTCCGGCAGAGCGATGGACGCCGGAAATCGATACCTCGCTGCGTGAACCCCGCGCTACCGTGCTGATCCCGGGCCAGCGCGTGCGCTACCTGGCGGAAATTGCCGAGCAGGGCCGCTCGATCAATGCCGATATCGCCCGCCAGGCCGAGGCCGCCGGACGCGCCCAGAGCTTCTACCGCTCGCTCGAAGCGCTCGACGACGAAACCTTGCCCGCTCCGCTCGACCTGTATCCGGAGAATGATCTCGTGGGAGCCCGCGGTGCGGGCGAAATCGACGCCGACGAAAACGATCGCGCGCATGGCGCGCTCCTGCAGAAGCTTCGTTCGATGTACAACGAGGCGATCAGGAGCCTGTCCTTCGACGCTGTCGAGCTGCTCAAGTCCTGGCCCGAACGCAAGGCCGGCCTGCGCAGCGAGAAGTACAGCTACGAGGTGCGCGGGCGCGAGGTCACCGGCGCCAACTTCAGGGAGTCTCTGAGCCGCCAGCAGATTCCGAAAATCGGCATGCCGCGCGATGCCGACTGGGGCGAACTGCTCAGCTTCCTGATGCGCGAGAACCTGCCGGGTGCTTATCCCTATACGGCCGGTGTGTTTCCTTACCGGCGCACGGGCGAAGACCCCATCCGGATGTTCGCGGGCGAGGGCACGCCCGAACGCACCAACCGCCGTTTTCACCTGCTGGCCCACGGCCAGCCCGCCGTGCGCCTGAGCACGGCCTTTGACTCGGTGACGCTGTACGGTGAAGACCCGCACCGGCGCCCGGATATTTACGGCAAAATCGGCAACTCGGGTGTTTCCATCGCCACGCTGGACGACATGAAAAAGCTGTACTCGGGCTTCGACCTGTGCGCGCCGAACACGTCCGTATCGATGACCATCAACGGCCCGGCGCCGATGATGCTGGCGTTTTTCATGAACACCGCGATCGACCAGCAGGTCGAAAAGCACCTGAAAGAGAACGGCAAATGGGACGAGGCCGAAAAGAAAATCGCCGCCCACTTCGGGGGCCGCGAGCGGCCGCGCTACCATGGCGAGCTTCCCGAAGGCAACGACGGGCTCGGGCTGGCGCTGCTGGGCCTCACCGGCGACAGGCTCGTGGACGCGGAAACCTACGCGAAGATCCGAGAAGAAACACTGCAGCGGGTGCGCGGCACCGTTCAGGCCGACATCCTGAAAGAGGACCAGGCGCAGAACACCTGCATTTTTTCCACCGAGTTCGCGCTGCGCATGATGGGCGATATCCAGCAGTTCTTCGTCGAAAACCGCGTGCGCAACTTCTACAGCGTATCGATTTCGGGTTACCACATCGCCGAGGCCGGGGCGAACCCGATCAGCCAGTTGGCGTTCACGCTCAGCAACGGCTTGACGATCGTCGAGTACTACCTCGCGCGCGGCATGGATATCGACGAGTTCGCCCCCAACCTGAGTTTCTTCTTCAGCAACGGCATGGATCCGGAGTACACCGTGATCGGCCGCGTCGCACGCCGCATCTGGGCGCGCGCCATGCGCGAGCGCTACGGCGCCAACCGCCGCAGCCAGATGCTGAAGTACCACATCCAGACCAGCGGCCGCAGCCTGCACGCGCAGGAAATCCAGTTCAACGACATCCGCACCACGCTGCAGGCGCTGTACGCGCTGTTCGACAACTGCAACAGCCTGCATACCAACGCCTACGACGAAGCGATCACGACGCCGACCGAAGAATCAGTACGAAGAGCTGTCGCTATCCAGATGATAATCAACAAAGAATTAGGTTTGAATTTCTGCGAAAATCCCTGGCAGGGCAGCTTTATCATCGACGAGATGACGGACCTGGTCGAAGAGGCCGTATACCGCGAGTTCGAGAGCATATCCGAACGCGGCGGCGTGCTCGGTGCGATGGACACCATGTACCAGCGCAGCAAGATCCAGGAAGAGAGCCTGCACTACGAAAGCCTCAAGCACGACGGCACGCTGCCTATAGTCGGCGTGAATACCTTCCTGCCGCCCGACGGGCACGGGGAGGTCGGTGAAATCGAACTGATGCGTTCCAGCGACGCCGAAAAAGACCAGCAGGTCGCCAACGTCGAGGCCTACCGCGAAGCCAACGCGAAAGAGGTCCCCAGGCTGATTGCAGAGCTGCAGAAGGTCGCCCGGGAACGCAAAAATACCTTCGAAGCGATGATGCGCGCGGCGAAGTACTGCTCGCTGGGCACGATGGCGCGCGCGCTTTACGACGTTGGCGGTGAGTACCGGCGGAATATGTAAAACGAATACGTCAACGGGTCCGGTTTTGTTTGCCGGCGGGTAAATTCCACGTAAAGATCCAGCGCCAGCGGTGAAAGAAGTCGACGTAGAAAAGCAGGGCTTCTTCGACGGCGCCGAGTTTCTGCTTGAAACGCCTGGCGGGCTTGTTGAGGTACTTGGTGACGCTGTAAAAACGCTTGTAGCCGTCTTCGCGCAAAGCGCGGTAGCACGCCCCGCGCATCAGCGGTGCGATGTTCCGGCCGCGGTAGTCCGGGTGCACGCAGGCGCTGTGAAGGTAGACCTCGTCCTTTTCAAGCGGGCGGATAAGACCGTTCATGGCGAAGGTCTCCAGGTTGCACACCGTGCGGCCAACCAGGCGGTTTCCGTCCTTTATACCGAAGACGCGCTGCCCTTCTTCGAACCAGCTTTCCACCTGTTCGCGTTTGCGCCAAGACTCCAGGGCATGTACCTGCTCAAGGTCATCCCTGCCAATCCAGTCCAGGCTCAGCCCCGGGTCCGGTTCTGCAGTCGTGCTTTCGACGCAGCCTTCTCGCACCACCAGGAACAACTGGGCCCAGATGCCCAGCCGAGTCATCGCGGTACCGATGGTGCTCAGGACGGTTGTGCTCATGTCGTCCTGTCCGTCAGTGGAGTTTTGATTGTTCCAGGTCTTCCTCGACGAAGCGCAGCACGGCCTCGAGGATGGCCCGCCAGGGATAATCGTTGTGGTCGGCAAAGGTTTTGCCCAGCCACGGATGGGTTTCCGCGATGGGAACCGCGACGGCCCAGTGGTCGGCATTCAGGTAGCCGACCAGGGTGCTGCCCGGGATGACCTGGTCCCAGGAGATGACCTGGCCGTCGTTGCGCGGGTCGATCCGCGCCAGTTTTCGGTGCGAGCCGGACAGGGCCGCCGAGATATTGTCTTCCGCGGGCAGGGTGACAACGGAGTAGTACGGAATGTTCGCGGGCAGCGGGTTTGCGGCCAGCCAGGCGCGTCGCGTGGCGGGCCTCAGGCTTTCAATGCCCTCGTCGTCGCCGCGGCTGCACTCTGCCTTCGGCACGTGGCGTAGCAGGTCCAGGGTGCTCTCGCTGGTCGTGTTGGCGAGCGGTGATCCGCCCACGGCGCCGGCCACGCTGACGACGGCCGCGATCCACGGCCGGATTTCGGGATAGCTCACGATGGCTTCGAGGATATCGGGCGCACCCTTGGAGTAACCGATCAGCACCAACTGGCCGGGACGAAGGTTCTCGGCGTTTGCCATTACCCGGTCGCGGATCAGGCGGGCGTTGTGCGTCGTGCCGGACAATCCTTCGACCTCGATGATCTGGCCGCGGTAGCCGTGATTTCCGGTTGAATTGTTGATGACTTTTTCCAGTTCGAACCAGGCGCTGAAACAGTCCCAGCCGATACCGGGCACCATCGCGGCGATAAGATCCCCCTGGGACGGGCCGAGCTCGACCGCTTCACCCGTGGCGCCCGGCTCGGCACCCAGTTGCGTCAGGGCTTCGGCGCAGGGGCGGTAACCCGGTTCATCTTTGCCATGTTCCTCGAGCACCGCGCAGGCGATTTCGCGGAAGCGGCCGCGCCGGTCGTCAATACCGGCGCTTGCCGCGGTCGCAAGCACCAACGGCGGGCCGTCTGTCGTCCAGGGTGTCAGCGGTTTACCCGCGCAGGCGGTGAGCAGCAGGGCCAGCACGGCCAGTGAGAGTTTTCGCAGCATGGCGCTATCGTCGCCTAATTTTTGGGGCCGATCAATCAAAGCTTTGCCCGCGGGCACGGGGGTGTGAAAACCGGTATCGCCGGGTGACGCATTGAGTCCCTTCGCCGCCATCGGCTATGCTCATGAAGCAATTTCGCTTTTGAAGCGGGAGAACGTGTTGAACAACCGGTTCGTACCTGCGGCCAGGAGACTGCGGTTCGGGACCGTGATGCTGGTTTTCATGGCCGGCCTCTCGGCCTGCGCCACGATCGCGCCGCCGGTGCCCGAAAATCCTGAATCGGTCGAGGCGGAACTTGCATTTGCGAGATCCACTTCCGTGTTCGGGCCGGATACCGATTTTCGCGGCAGCATGGTCGGCGATATCGGCAGAAGCGAACTTTACCCGGTGCGCCAACCGGCCGAGTGTGAGGTGGCCATGCTGGATTCCGGCGAGGGTTCCTTCGCCGCCCGCATCGCCATGCTGGAAGCCGCGACGACCTCCATCCGCATCCAGGCGCTGGTTTTCAAGGGTGATGAATCCGGTCTGCGCATCGCCGAGACGCTGAAACGGAAAAAGGCCGAGGGCCTGGACGTGCGCGTGATCGTCGACGCCTTTTCCAATCCCTGGTGGCAGACCCAGTGGATGTTCTTTGACCTCAAGCAGCACGGTATCGAGGTGGAAGGCTACGAGGCGATGGCGCTGCAATGGATCAACGAGGTTTCCATTCCCGCCCTGGCGCCGAACTACGATGCCGGCCGCATGGACAAGCGTTTTCACGAGAAGATCTGGCTGATCGACGCGGAAACCGGCCACGGTTCCGCGGTCACCGGCGGTCTCAACATCGGCAACGAGTACTTCAGGGTGGATCCATCCGACCCGGCCGGCTACTGGCGGGACCAGGACGTCGCGGTGCGCGGCGCCATCCTCGAGGATCTGGCGGCTGCATTCGATCACACCTTCGACTACCTGGTCGGCATCAAGGAGAGCCGCGGCATATTCAATACCAACCGCTACTGGGATGCGACCCGCTCGGTCATGGGTCACACGGGCATGCTGCCGGTTCACTACGAGACTGAAGTACGCCTGGTCGCGCGCGTGGAGATGCTGGAAACAGGGGGTGGAATTCTTGAATACCGCCCGGCCCGCTGCCGTTTCTTGCACAACCGGCCGCGATTCGCCGAAACCTACATCATGCAGGCTTATCTCAAGCTGATAACGGCGGCGCGTGATGAATTGCTGATCGCCAACGCCTACTTCGTTCCGACTCCTGTCATCGCGGCCGCGCTGAAAGACGCGGCCCGGCGCTGCGTGGCGGTCACGCTGGTCAGCAACAGCCCCGAAACGAACGATTTACCTGAAATCAGCATGGTCGGCAGGGGTTTTTACAAGGAATTGCTGGCGGTGAATGAAGAGCCTGGGGTCAGGGCCTGCGAACGCGAAGATGCGGGTCTGCATATCTGGGAATGGATCGGTACCGCCCCGGATGACCCGGTCATCCAGGGAACCATGCATTCCAAGTACGCGGTGGCGGACCGGCGCGTCGCACTGGTGGGCTCCTACAACCTGGATCCCCGCAGTGAAAAGCTCAACAGCGAGACAGCCCTGGTTTTCGAGGAA
>JAZBPJ010000019.1:0-5042 GCA_036351575.1 Lysobacterales bacterium
CTGGGTGCGGAAAACCTGTTCGACAAGGTTTACCGCGATCACCTGGGGGGCTATAACAGGGTTCGGACAAGCGACATACCCGTGGGCGAGCGCATCGTCAGCATGGGAAGGAACATCTACCTGAAACTCGATGCCAGTTGGTGAACCCGGAAAATCGACCACGCTTTCGCGGCAAAACCTGCTGCGGCTCTGGTCGATCCGCAGCATATTGTTGATGGTGCTCATTGTTGCCCTGACCTGGCTGAGCGACTTCACGGAATACGAACTGCCCTGGACGCCCCTGTGGGCCCTGGTACTCGGCCTGGGCCTGCTGAACGTGGCCTTGCTGTACCGCCTGTGGCTGCCCGCGCCGGTGACAGCGGTTGAATTTTTCGCCAACCTGCTGCTGGATATCGTGTTTCTTTCCGCCGTGCTGTACTTCAGCGGCGGGCCATCCAACCCGCTGGTCAGTTTTTACCTGATACCGGTGATCGTCAGCGCCGCGTTGCTCAGCGTGCGCCATACCGGCATCGTCGCCGCCGCGGCGGTCGCCAGTTACACCGTGCTCTTCAACTGGCACCGGCCGTTCGAGCTGTTCGGCACGATGGGCCAGGAGGGCATGAACGCGCACATGATCGGCATGTGGCTGAATTTCGTATTCAGCGCGCTGCTGATCGCCTGGTTCGTCGCGCGCATGGCGCAGTCGATGCGCGGCCAGCACGACGCGATGCTGCGGGTGCGCGCAGAAGCGGCGCGCAACGAAACCCTCATCGGCGTGGCAGGAATCGCCGCCGGCGCGGCGCACGAGCTGCGCACACCGCTGGCCACGATGACGGTGCTGACCGATGAGCTGCAAGGCGAACACCCCGAACTGGCCGAGGACCTGGCCCTGATGCAGCAGCAGCTGGACCGCTGCGACGCCATCCTCGGCGAACTCGTTACCCTGACCGCCCAGGGCGAGGGCATGCAGCGCGGCACGCTGGCGGCCCTGGTGTTCGCACTGGTCGACAAGTGGCGCATCGCGCGGCCGGAAATCCGGCTGCAGGTGGACTGTGACGCCAGCGCCGAAGACACCGCCATCGCTTTTGACCAGAGCCTGCATCACGCCCTGATGAACCTGCTGCACAACGCCGCCGACGCCAGCCCGCAGCAGGTCTCGCTGGAGGCGAGGGCGGATGGCGGGCAGGCGCTGATCGTGGTGCAGGATCGCGGCGAGGGCATTCCCGCCGATATCGCCGAGGCGCTGGGCCGCCGTTTCGTCAGCCGCAAGGATGGCGGGCTGGGACTGGGCGTGTTGATTTCCAGCGCCTCCATCGAGCGCCTGGACGGACAGCTGACCCTGCTGGATCGCGAGGGCGGCGGTACGCGCTGGGAAGTTCGGCTGCCGCGGGTTGATGCACCATGAGTGGCCGGCGGCTGTTGCTGGTCGACGACGACACGGCCTTCCTGCAGGTTCTTTCGCGCGCGCTGGAGCGGCGTGGTTTCGAAGTGCTGACGGCCGAGACCGCGGATAAAGCGCTCGCAACCGCCCGCGCGGCGCGTCCGCAGTTCGCGTTGGTCGACCTGAAGCTGCAGGAAAGTTCGGGCCTGGACCTGGTGCCGCAGCTGGCCGAAATGGACCCGAACATGGTCATCGTGGTGCTGACCGGATACGGCAGCATCACCACGGCCGTTACCGCCATCAAGCGCGGCGCGGCCAACTACCTCTCAAAACCGGTGCGCGTGGAAGAAGTGATCTCGGCGCTGGGCGAACCCGAACCCGGGGCTGCGCCGAAAGAGGACGACTACAGCCCGATGTCGGTCGAGCGCGTCGAGTGGGAACACATCCAGAAGGTGCTGCAGGAGAACGACGGCAACATTTCCGCCACCGCGCGCAGCCTGGGCATGCACCGGCGCACGCTGCAGCGCAAGCTGGCCAAGAAGCCGCGCTCCGAGTGAAAACCCCTGCCGGCGTTTACTGATTCACCAGTCCTTCGGTTAAACTCTGCGTTTCGTCCACGAGGAACGGCATCCGAATGATCCTGATGATCGACAACTACGACTCCTTCACCTACAACCTGGTGCAGTACCTGGGTGAGCTCGGTGCGGAAGTCGAGACCGTGCGCAACGACGCGGTGACCCTCTCGGACATCATCGGCATGAAGCCGCAAGGCATCGTTATCTCGCCCGGGCCGTGCACGCCGAACGAGGCGGGCGTGTGCCTGGAAGTGGTCGCCAAGCTGGGCCGCAGTTACCCGATTTTCGGCGTCTGCCTGGGACACCAGTGCATTGGCCAGGCCTTCGGCGCCGAGATCGTGCGCGCCGATAGAGTGATGCACGGCAAGACCTCGATGATCGTGCACCGCAACCAGGGCGTATTCGCCGGACTGCCGATGCCTTTCGAGGCCACGCGTTACCATTCACTGGTAATTCGTCCGGATTCCCTGCCGGACTCGCTGCAGATGATGGCCTGGACCGAGGAAGAGAACGGGCACCAGATCATGGGAGTGAAACATGCGCAATTCAATATCCAGGGTGTGCAATTTCACCCGGAATCGATCCTGACCCGCCCCGGACACGATCTGCTGCGAAACTTCCTGTTGTCAATCAGCCCGGAATACGCAGCGTAGAACGGAATCCGCCCATGGAAATCAAGCAGGCCCTGGCTCACATCGCGAGCGGCAACGATCTTTCAACCACCGAGATGCAGGCCGTCATGGGTCAGATCATGACCGGCGAAGCCACCCAGGCCCAGATCGGCGCCTTCCTGATGGGTTTGCGCGTGAAGGGCGAAACCATCGATGAAATCACCGGGGCCGTCAAGGTAATGCGCCAACTCGCTTCCAGGGTGGAAGTCAGCGGCCCGCACATGGTGGACATCGTGGGCACTGGGGGTGACGGCGCCAACCTGTTCAACGTTTCCACCGCCTCCGCCTTCGTGGTGGCGGCCGGCGGCGGCAGCGTGGCCAAGCACGGCAACCGCTCGGTGTCGTCCAGTTCGGGCAGTGCCGACGTGCTGGAAGCGGCTGGCGTCTCGCTGGACCTGACCACCCGGCAGGTGGCCGAGTGCGTGCAAAAAGTAGGCGTGGGATTCATGTTCGCCCCGCAGCACCACAGCGCGATGCGTTACGCCATTGGCCCGCGCAGGGAAATGGGCATGCGCACGATCTTCAACGTGCTCGGGCCGATGACCAACCCGGCCGGGGTCACCCGCCTGCTGGTGGGTGTTTACGACGCCTCGCTGTGCCGCCCGGTGGCGGAGGTGCTCAACCGCCTGGGCGCCGAGCACGTGATGGTGGTGCGCTCGGACGACGGCCTGGACGAAATCAGCACCGCGGCGCCCACCCGCGTGGTTGAGGCGCGGCGCGGCGAGGTCAGCGAGTACGTGCTGACACCCGAGGAGGCGGGCGTGGAAACCACCAGCCTGGACGGGCTGGAAGTGCGGGGCGCGCAGGAATCGCTGGACCTGATCCGCAAAGCGCTGTCCGGCGCCGCCGGGGATCTTGCCGAGCGGGCCCGCAGCTTGGTGGCCCTGAACGCCGGCGCCGCGCTGTACGTGGCCGGGCTGCAGCCCGACGTGAAATCAGGGGTGGCGGAGGCGCAGCGCCTGATGCGAAGCGGCTTGCCCTGGGCGCGCCTCGAGGCCCTGGCCGACCTGACCTCGAAGATGTGACAACTGTCGCGCGCATGGCGCGCTCCTGCGAGCTGACCTTTGCTAGAATCGCGGTTTACGCTGCGCCAACAAATCAACCTATGCCTGACATCCCGTCCATCCTGCAGAAAATCCTCGCCACCAAGGCCGAGGAAGTCGCGTTGCGCCGTTCACGGCGCCCGCTTAAGGAATTGCGCGCGGCCGCACGGGACTGCCCGCAGGCCCGTGGCTTCGCCGAGCGCCTGCGCATCCTGGCGCAAACGGGGCCGGCCGTGATCGCGGAAGTCAAAAAGGCTTCGCCCAGCGCCGGCGTGATCCGCGCCGATTTCAGCCCCGTGATGATCGCCGAAAGCTACGAGGCCGCCGGCGCCGCCTGCCTCTCGGTGCTGACCGACGAGCAGTATTTCCAGGGCAGCGACGACTGCCTGCGTGAAGCCCGCGGAGCCTGCGCCCTGCCGGTGCTGCGCAAGGATTTCCTGGTGGACCCCTGGCAGGTATTCGAATCCCGCGTGCTGGGCGCCGACTGCGTGCTGCTGATTGCCGCCGCGATGAGCCGCGGCCAGTTGCAGGACCTGGACGGACTGGCGCGCGAGGCCGGCCTGGATGTGCTGGTCGAAGTACATGACGGCGACGAGCTGGCCGATGCACTGCAAACCGGTGCGAACCTGCTGGGCGTGAACAACCGCGACCTGCACACCTTCAGCACCGACCTCGGAACCTCCGAGCGCCTGTACCCGCTGGTGCCCGACGACCGCGTGTTTGTCACCGAGAGCGGCATCCACACGTCCGCGGACGTCGCGCGCCTGCGAGCAGCCGGCATCGATACGTTCCTGGTTGGCGAAGCCTTCATGCGCGAGGACGACCCCGGCGCAGCGCTGCGCCGCCTGTTTTTTGAAGGAGATTCGGCATGAGACACCTGGCCATCCTCGCTTGCCTGTTGCTGGCCCCGCTGGCGGTACAGGCAGAAATCCCGCCGGAGACCCGCTGGGCAGATCCCTCGCACGTGAGCCTGGATATCGAGTTCCCCGGCGACGGCTACCACGCCAACTGGGAGCTGTTCCGCTGCGATTGCGGCGATTTGCTGGTGCATTCCGAGCTGCAGGCGGGCGGCGACTCGGAAGTCGGCGAAACCCTGATGGTGCAGCGGCGCGTGGTGCTGAGCCGCGGTTTCGGTGATCAGCAGGAAGAACTGGGCGCCTCGCTGGATGCGCCGGCGCTGATGATGCAGTTGACCGCGCGCCTGCTGGACCGCGCCGAACCGGGCGGACCGTCGAAAGTCACCGCTGTGACCGGCGTGGAAGCCAGGGAAGAAATCATGAACATCATGCTCGATACCGGCACCGCGGTGGGCGGTTTCCAGGCCCCGTGGTCGGTGAAAGGGCGCCTGGAGCATGCCGGCGACACGCGCCGCCGCTTCGATCTGAAGTTCACC
>JAZBPJ010000020.1:0-26375 GCA_036351575.1 Lysobacterales bacterium
CGGTCAGGCCTTGCGCAGCACCACGCCGGCCAGCGGCGGCAGGGTCAGGCACAGGCTGTGTTCGCGGCCGTTCATGCCGTGGTGCTCGGTGTACAGTTTTTCGCGGTTGAGCAGGTTCGAGCCACCGTAGCCGCCGCCGTCCGAGTTGAACAGTTCCCAGTAGGCCCCTGCCTCGATCACCGGGATGCGATAATGGCTGCGCACGACCGGCGTGAAATTCAGTACGACGATGAGGTCTTCTGACTCGCTGCGGCGCGCGAAGGCGATCACCGACTGCTCGCTGTCGTCGCCATTCAGCCACTCGAAACCGCGGTGGTCGGTATCCCAGGCATGAAACGCCGGGTGGTCGCCGTGCAGGCCGTTCAGGTCGCGCACCAGGCTCGACACGCCTTCGGCCATGTATTCCCGGCTGCGCTCCCAGGGCAGCGCCGTTCCCGAGTTCCACTCGGTCGCCTGCGCGAACTCCCCGCCCATGAACAGCAGCTTCTTGCCCGGGTAAACCCACTGGTAGGTCAGCAGCAACCGCAGGTTGGCGAACTGCTGCCAGTCATCGCCCGGCATCTTCGAGAACAGGGATTTTTTCAGGTGCACGACTTCATCGTGCGACAGCGGCAGCATGAAGTTCTCGTCGAAGGCGTACAGGGGGCCGAAGGTCAGCAGGTTCTGGTGGTACTTGCGGTGCACCGGTTCTTTCTTGAAGTACTCCAGCGTGTCGTTCATCCAGCCCATGTTCCACTTGAGCCCGAAACCCAGCCCGCCCGAAGATGTCGGCTGCGTGACGCCCGGCCAGGCGGTCGACTCCTCGGCGATGGTCACGCAGCCCGGGCACTCGTGCCCGACGGCCTCGTTGAACTTGCGCAGGAACTCGATCGCCTCGATGTTCTCGTTGCCGCCGTGCACGTTGGGAATCCACTCGCCGTCCTTGCGCCCGAAATCCAGGTACAGCATCGAGGCCACCGCATCCACGCGCAGGCCGTCGAGGTGGAACTCTTTGAGCCAGTAGATCGCATTGGAAATCAGGAAGCTCTGGATTTCGTTGCGCTCGTAGTTGAACACCAGCGTGCCCCACTCCGGGTGGCCGGCCTTGATTCCGCAATGGTATTCATACAGCGCACTGCCGTCGAAATTGGCCAGCGCGTGACCGTCACGCGGAAAATGCGCCGGCACCCAGTCGAGGATTACGCCAATTCCGTTCTGGTGAAAGTGGTCGACGAACCAGCGGAAATCGTCCGGCGAACCAAAGCGGCTGGTGGGCGAGAAATAACCCGTCGTCTGGTAGCCCCAGGACTCGTCCAGCGGGTGTTCCGTGATCGGCAACAGCTCGATGTGCGTAAAACCCAGGTGCTTGACGTAAGCGCAAAGCTCCTCGGCCATGCGCCGGTAGCCCATGAAGCTGCCGTCCTCGTTGCGGCGCCAGGAGCCGGCATGAACCTCGTACACCGACATCGGCTTCGCGTGCCAGCCGCCCGCCGCCTTTTCATTTTCCCAGTGCCCGTCCCGCCACTCGTGGCGCGGTGCGCCGGTGATGATACTGGCGGTGCCGGGGCGGTACTCGGTGGCGCGCGCGAAGGGATCGGAGCGGACGTGCAGTTCACCGGATTCCGCGTTGCGTATTTCGAAACGGTAGTGCCCTTCGTGTATGTCCGGAACGAACAGCTCCCAGATGCCCTGGTCGGCATGAAAACGCATCGCGTGGAAGCGCCCGTCCCACTCGTTGAAATCGCCGATGACGCTGACGCGCTGGGCATTGGGCGCCCAGACCGAGAACAGCGTGCCGGCGACGCCGTTCACCTCATGGGGGCGTGCGCCGAGCAAGCGGTGGGCGTAACGGTGATGACCGAAATTGAACGCAGCCATCTCGTCGGTGCCGAGCTGCACGCCGAAGGCATAGGGGTCGTGGCGCGTAAAACGGACACCGTAATCGGTCTCGCGCAGAATCTCGTAGTGCTCCGGAATTTCACCCGGTTCAGCCCGGTATTCGAACAGGTCGCTACCCGGCACACGCTGCATCGGCCTGCTTTCGTCCACCAGCCATAAATTCAGCGTGCGCGGCTGGAAACAGCGGATCACCTCGCCCCCGGACACCACGTGCCGTCCCAGCACCGAAAACGGATCGCCGTGGCGGCCCTCGGCCAGGTCCACGACGTGTCCCGAGGAGGCGTCCAGTGTGAATGATTTGCCCGGGGTCATGATGAGCGCGTTTTTTTCGTAATAGACACTGATTTGTACCCATGAACTGCGTATCATAAATGGTACAGGATTGCGGGATTGTCAGACAGGAGAAAGAAAGCATGATTCCGAGGAAGTCGGGGCGTTTCGTCAGCCGCCTGACCCGAAGCACGATGGCAATGATCATGGCGGGAGGACGCGGTTCCCGGCTCGAAGACCTGACGGCAATCCGCGCCAAGCCGGCCACGCCGTTCGGCGGCAAGTTCCGCATTATCGACTTTCCGCTCTCCAACTGCGTCAACTCGGGCATTCGCCAGGTGTTCATCCTCACCCAGTACAAGGCCCACTCGCTGATCCAGCACGTCAACCGCGGCTGGGGCTACCTGCGCGGCGAATTCGGCGAGTTCATCCAGATCATTCCGGCCCAGCAGCAGTTGGGCGAGCATTGGTACCAGGGCACCGCCGACTGCATTTACCAGAACATCAACGAGATCCGCGAGCATGGCCCGCAGCACGTCCTGATCCTCGCCGGTGACCACATCTACAAGATGGACTACGGCCCGATGATCGCGGCGCACAGTGAAAGCAAGGCGGACGCCACGGTTGGCGTGATCCGCGTGCCGCTGCACGAGGCGACCGGTTTCGGCGTGCTGTCCATCGACAAGGACAACCGCGTCAAGAGCTTCGCGGAAAAACCGGTCAATCCCGAGCCGGTGCCCGGCAACCCGGATGCCGCCATGGCCTCGATGGGCATCTACGTGTTTGACCGGGAGTTCCTGATCGACGTACTGCAGAAGGACGCGGCCAACCCGGAATCGACGCGCGACTTCGGCCACGACATCATTCCGTCCCTGATCGAAAGCCACCGCGTGTTCGCCTACCCCTTCCAGGACGTCAAGACCCGGGCCCAGAGCTACTGGCGCGACGTCGGAACCGTGGACGCTTACTTTCGGGCGAACCTCGAACTCGTCTCGGTACGGCCCGAGCTGAACCTCTACGATGAAAACTGGCCGATCTGGACCTACCAGGAGCAGCTGCCGCCCGCCAAGTTCGTGCTCGACGACTCGGGACGCATCGGCATGGCGACCAACTCGATGGTTTCCGGCGGCTGCATCGTGTCCGGTGCTTACGTCAAGCAGTCGCTGCTGTTCTCCAGCGTGACCGTGGACGAAGGCAGCGAACTGATCCAGACCGTGGTTCTGCCGCAGGTGAAGATCGGCAAAAACTGCCGCATCACCCGCGCGATCATCGACAAGCGCTGCGTGATCCCGGACGGCACCGTGATCGGCGAAAACCACGCCGAGGACGCCAGGCGGTTCAAGGTCACGCCCGAAGGCGTCGTGCTGGTTTGTCCGCACATGCTGGATCAGTAAAACCGGGGTCAGAGCGGCTCAGCTAAAAACCGGGGTCAGAGTAGCTGAGCTACTCTGACCCCATGTTTTGTTTTCCAGGAGTCTTTTATGCTCTACCGACCCATTCTGCTGCCCTTGCTCGCCATGGTCGGGCTGACCTTCGGAGTCTGGTTCTACCTGTTTGCGCGCCGCATCCCGGAAATTTTCAAAAAGAGGATCGACGTGCGCAAACTCAAAGACCGCGCCGAGGCGCACGCCCTGCTGCCGGCGTCGGCGGCGGCGTCGAATAACCTCAAGAACCTGTTCGAACTGCCGGTACTGTTCTACGTCGCCGTGCTGCTGTCCATGGTCCTGCTGATCCAGGACCCGTTGCTGGTCTGGCTTTGCTGGGCATTCGTCGGCCTGCGCGCGGCGCACAGCCTGATCCACTGCAGCTACAACGACGTCAACCACCGCTTTGCCGCCTACGTGGCCAGCTGCCTTGTGCTGCTGCTGATCTGGGTGCGGCTGGGCAGCTGGATGGTTCTTTAGAAACCTGGGCTCACGTCATCCTGAACTTGATTCAGGATCTTCTTTGTCGTGGGGGAAGATTCCGGATAACGGCTGCGCCGTTTCCGGAATGACGGTGTCAATAGTGCTGCGCCGTTTCCGGAATGACGGTCTCAATCGTGCTGCGCCGTTGCCGTAATAACGATACTTAGTCTGTCATCCTGAACTTGATTCAGGATCTTCTTTGTCGTGGGGGAAGATTCCGGATAACGGCTGCGCCGTTTCCGGAATGACGGTGTCAATAGTGCTGCGCCGTTGCCGGAATAACGATACTTAGTCTGTCATCCTGAACTTGATTCAGGATCTTCTTTGTCGTGGGGAAGATTCCGGATAACGGCTGCGCCGTTTCCGGAATGACGGTCTCAATCGTGCTGCGCCGTTTCCGGAATGACGGTGCTGCCGTCACGCCCACTTGATGGCTTCCATGCCGTGCTTTTCCAGCCAGGCGTTCGCCTTGCTGAAGTGCCGGCAGCCGAAGAACCCGCGGTGCGCTGAGAGCGGCGAAGGATGGGGCGCGGTCAGCACCAGGTGGCGCCCGCGGTCGATCATCTCGCCCTTTTTCATCGCGTAGGCGCCCCATAGCAGGAACACGAGGTTTTCCCGTCCGTCGTTCAGTTCGCACACCACGCGGTCCGTGAAGCGTTCCCAGCCCTTGCCCCGGTGCGCGCTGGCCTGGCCGCGCTCCACCGTCAGCACCGCGTTGAGCAGCAGCACGCCCTGCTCGGCCCAGGATTGCAGGTTGCCGTGCGGCGGGGGCTTCAAACCGAGATCATCACCGATTTCCCTGTAGATATTGACCAGCGACGGCGGCACCTGCACCCCCTCGGGCACGGAAAAACACAGGCCATGCGCCTGCCCGGGGCCGTGGTAGGGGTCCTGCCCGAAAATCACCACCCGCACGCGATCAAACGGGGTCGAGTCCAGCGCGTTGAAAATCTGGCTGCCGGGAGGATATATCGTCGCGCCCCGGCGCTTCCGCTCCAGCAGGAAAGCGCGCAGTTCGGACATGTACGGCTGTGAAAATTCGTCCCCCAGTCGCTTTTTCCACGAGTTTTCGAGCTTGATTTCCCTTTGCTGTTCCATGAGGCTAGGCTACACAGTTTCAATTCGCCGCGACCGGCCCAACTTAGCAGATCACGAGGTCGCGCAAAACCGGCGGCAGCAATCAAACAGGTGAACACACAGTGACACACGAAACGGACATCGTCATCGTCGGCGCAGGCCCCAGCGGGCTGTTCCAGGTTTTTGAACTCGGCCTGCTCGATATCCGCGCGCACGTCGTGGACTCGCTCAAGCAGGTCGGCGGGCAGTTGGCGGAGCTTTATCCCGATAAACCGATCTACGATATTCCGGCCTACCCGGTGGTCGGCGCCCAGGAACTGGTCGATCGGCTCATGGAACAGATCGAGCCGTTCAACCCGACCTTTCACCTCGGTCAGATGGTCGCTTCGCTGGAAGCGCAGGAGAACGGTCGGTTCCTGCTGGAGACCACGGCCGGAACGCGTTTCGACACGGCGACCGTCGTGCTCGCCGCCGGGCTCGGCGCCTTTCAGCCGCGCCGCCTGCGTGCCCCCGGCGCCGAGAGCTTTGAAGGAAAAAACATTCACTATGCCGTGCGCGACCCGGACCGGTTCGCCGGTAAAAAACTGGTAATCCTGGGCGGCGGCGATTCCGCACTGGACTGGACCCTGGAACTGCAACCCAAGGCGGAGCACATCACCCTGGTGCACCGCCGCGACGCGTACCGGGCACAGCCTGCGTCCGTCTCGCGCATGAAAGAACTGGCAGCCGGCGAAGGCCTGCGGGAAATCCAGGGCAACGTGCGCGCGGTGTTCGAAGCCGACGGTGCGCTTGGCGGCGTGGAGATCATCGGGCCGGACGGAGAAACGTCGCGGGTCGAGGCCGACGATGTGCTGGTTTTCTGGGGACTGTCTCCGAACCTGGGGCCGATCGCGGACTGGGAACTGGAGATCGAGCGACGCCAGATACCGGTCGATACCGAGAAATTCCAGACCAGCGTGCCCGGTATTTTCGCCGTCGGCGATATCAACACCTACCCGGGCAAGAAGAAACTCATCCTCAGCGGCTTCCACGAGGCCGCCCTCGCCGCCTACGGGGTGCAGGCGCACCTGAGACCCGAGGAGAAAGTGCGCGTGCAGTACACCACCACCAGCCCGCTGATGCACGAACGGCTGGGGCTCAACAAGGAAAAACCGGGGTCAGAGTAAGTTACTTACTCTGACCCTAGGACCGTTGGAAGATCCCGGATATTCGCCTGCGGCGAATTCCGGGATGACGGTTGAATATTCGCCTGCGGCGAATTCCGGGATGACGGTTGGATATTCGCCTGCGGCGAATTCCGGGATGACGGTTGGATATTCGCCTGCGGCGAATTCCGGGATGACGTCGAACACCCCGGTCACCCTCACGGCCGGGGTTCGATGTACAGCTGCTCGGCGTAGAAGAGTTCGCAGGAACCGCCGCCGGTGTCCTGCCGCGTAAGCGAGGTGCGCCAGCGGAAGCCGTCGTCCCGGTCGACGTCGACCAGGTAGCCGTGCGCCTCGATGACGTCGCCGACGCGAATGTCGTCCAGCTTGTCGCGTATCCGGTCGTCCGCCGGAATGAAATGCACGTTGGCGCTGCTGCCGATGATTTCCGCATCGCTGATCGGCGCCGGGTGCTCGTAGCGCGTGTAGTACCAGCGCCCGCTCTGGCGGATGGCAATGCGATCGAGCACCGCCTGGTCGGACATGGCGCGCCAGCCCAGTGCGAGATCGACCGGTGACAGGTCGGCTTCATCGCCCATGAAGTAGTTTTCCCGCGACAGCACCCGGGCCCGGATACCGTAACTGGCCCGGGGCGTGAGGGTAAAGCGCTCCACGGCGAACGGTTCCGGCGCGGCCAGGTTCAACTGCCTGGGCATTTCCGTAACCAGCACACCCGGCGGGTGCTCGATGGCCCGCTGCTCCCAGTTCCTGATCAGCAGCACCGCGAGCAAAACAAGCAAAATGTAAAGCGCATTCCTCATGGTTCTGCGGCTTATAATAGCTCCCTTCAAACGATCCGCCGCCAAAAATTCGTGCTTAATCTGAAAAACCTCAGCCTGCGACGGGGCAGCAAGCTCCTCTTTCAAGACGTGACCGTCCAGGTCCACGCCGGCCAGCGCCTGGGCCTGGTCGGCCCGAACGGCTGCGGCAAGTCCTCGCTGTTCGCATTACTGCAGGGCGAACTGGAAGAAGACGAGGGTGAAGTCGAACTCAGCCCGGGCCTGCGGATCTCCCATGTCGAGCAGCAGAGCCCGTCGGGCAGACGCAGTGCGCTGGATTTTGTCCAGGACGGTGATCCCGAGCTTCGCGAAATCCAGCGGGCAATGCAGGCAGCCGAGAAGTCCGGTGATCACGCACAGGTCCACCGCCTGTTCGAACGGCTGGAAACCATCGACGGTTTCAGCGCGGAATCCCGGGCCGCCCGCCTGCTGCATGGCCTGGGATTTTCAGCAGAAGATGGAAACCGCCCCGTGGATTCCTTTTCCGGCGGCTGGCGCATGCGCCTCAACCTGGCCCGCGCGCTGATGTGCCGTTCCGACCTCCTGCTGCTGGACGAACCGACGAATCACCTGGACCTGCCCGCGATCCTGTGGCTGGAGCGCTGGCTGAACCGTTATGCCGGCATGGTGCTGGTGATTTCACACGACCGTGATTTCCTGGACGCCGTTTGCAGCGAAATCGGGCATTTCGACCAGCTCGGCATCCACTTCTACAGCGGCAACTACAGCGCTTTCGAATCCAGGCGGGCCGCCCGGCTGGCGCAGCAGCAGGCCATGTACATGCGCCAGCAAAAAGAAATCAGGCACCTGCAGTCCTACGTCGACCGCTTTCGCTACAAGGCGTCGAAGGCGCGCCAGGCCCAGAGCCGCCTGAAAATGATCGAGCGCATGCAGCAGATCGCGCCGGCCCACGTGGACTCGCCGTTCCACTTCGAGTTCCGGGACCCGGGCCGCCAGCCGCAGCACCTCGCGCGCCTGGAAGCCGTTGAAGCCGGTTACGAGCAGCCTGTGCTGTCCGGCGTGGACCTGTTGATATCGGCGGGTGACCGTATCGGCCTGCTCGGCGTCAACGGCGCCGGCAAGTCGACCCTGGTCAAGGCGCTGGCAAACGGCAGCACGCTGCTCGGCGGCGAACGCTGGCTCAGCCAGAACACGCGCATCGGCTATTTCGCGCAGCACCAGCTGGATCAGCTCGACCCGGAAGAAAGCCCCGCCAGCCACCTGCGCGCCAGGGACCCGGGAATCAGCGAAGCGGAACTGCGCCGCTACCTGGGCGGCTTCGGTTTCGGCGGTGAAAGCATCTTCGAGCCGGTAACGCCGTTCTCGGGCGGTGAAAAAGCCCGGCTGGTGCTTGCGCTGATGGTCCGTGAAGGTCCCAACCTGCTGCTGCTGGACGAGCCGACCAACCATCTCGACCTCGAGATGCGCCAGGCGCTGGGCCGCGCCCTCCTGGAATTTCCGGGCGCCATCGTGGTGATTTCCCATGACCGGCACCTGCTGCGCAGTGTCTGCGACGAACTGCTCGTGGTGCACGACGGGCGGGTCGAGCGTTTCGACCGGGACATCGACGGCTATGCTGCCTGGCTGAAGGAGCAGGACGAACCGGGTGAGGCCGGGAAAGAAGCTTCGACGCCGGGCAACGCAGCCGCAGACCGCCGCCAAAAACGGCGTGAGGACGCCGAGCTGCGCCGACGGCTGAGTCCGATGACCGGGGCGGTACGCCGTGCCGAGGAGCGACTGGAACAGCTGCGCGGGCAGCTGGATCAGCTCGAGCACAGGCTGGCCGACACGTCGCTTTACAGCGACGATGCAGACAAGGAAGTATTGACCGGCCTGCTGCGCGAGCAGGCCGGTATACGGTCAAAAATCGAAACGGCCGAAGCCGAGTGGCTGCAAGCCAGCGAGGCGCTCGAGAGCGCCTTGCAGGCCGGCGAGGATTAGGCCGAAGGCTTGCGGAAGCGCAGCGTCATGCGGTCGCTTTCACCGATCTCCGTGTATTTTGCCTTGCAGGCGTCCTTTTCCGCCTCGTCCTCGATATCGCGGCAGGCGCGCAGGCCCGGGGGCAGCGTCCAGACACCGAATTCGTGGTCGTGGCTGTCTTTCGGGTTGGCGTTGATCTCGGCACGCGCTTCCAGCTCCAGTCCGGCAGCCTCGGCCATCGCGATCACGGCCTCCTCGGAAACGTAGCCCATCTTGGCCGTTTCCTGCGGATCGGTGCCGGCCGCGGCGCGGTGCTGCACCACGCCCAGCACGCCGCCGGGCTTCAGGACGCGGGCGAACTCGGCGAAATTGGCCGCGGCGATGCCGTCGTTGACCCAGCCGTGCGTATTGCGGAAGGTGAGCACCATGTCCACCGACCCGGCCTCGCCGAGCGCAGCGGTCTGCGGCGGAGAAAAAGCGACGATGCCCGGCGTGCCGTAAAGCTCCGGTTTCGTCTCGAATTTCTCGACCAGTGCCTTGTGCAGGCGCTCCCGGTAGGCCGGCCCCTCGACGTCGAGGTCCCAGGAAACCGCGATGTACTGGCCGTGGCCGTTCATGACCGGCGCGATGATGTCGGTGTACCAGCCGCCGCCGGGCCAAATCTCCATCACGGTCATGCCGTCGGCCAGGCCGAAAAACTCCAGCGTTTCACGCGGGTGACGGTAGACATCGCGCGCCGCGTCGCTCTCGGCGCGATGGCTTCCGGCCATGGCTTTTTCGATGCGGTCACCGATGGAATGCCCGTCCGCGAACAGCGGTGCGGAAAAGGCCATTAACAACAGAATTGAAAATACACGTTTCATTGAGTCTCTCCAGGTTCAGACAATAAAAAACAGTTCAGCGGTCTTACTTGACCGGCGAACGAAAGCGTTTGCGCACGGCGATTCCGATACAGAGCCCCGCGATAACCGCGACGATGACCACGACGTTGTCGAGACGATTGACCACGATACCCTGCAGCGCGGCCAGCGCTCCCACGGTCATGCCGCCGCGCACGCGGGCCACATCGAGAGGGAGGTGGATGACATCGCCCTTGCTGCGAACCCGCTTGAGCAGCAGCATGTCGAGCACGAAAATGGTCACGAAAAACAGCGCCAGCCATTCGAACAGGGTTTTCGGCCAGTGCAGGAACGGAAAACCGATGTCGTGATCGACCATGTAGACGATCGTTCCCCCCAGGCACACCAGGCCGAACAGCCATTGGCTGCGCTCGGCCTGCTTGAGGCTGCCGTCAAAAAAGAACGCAAGCGCGGCCACGGCGCCGAACAGGTAGCTCTCGCTGCTGTAAATGACGGCGATGGACAGCAGCGTCAGGATCACCGCGTCGCTGCGCCGGGGCTGCAGGCCTGAACTGCGGTTGACGACCCGGACCAGGCCCAGCGTGGTCAGCACGATCAGCAGGCCGGGCAGTTCAATGAAGACGGCTGCTGTGATACCGAATGCCATGCTGATGAACGCCACCGGCGAGTCATCCGGATCCATTTCGCGCGCCAGGGCCCAGGCGGCATACAGCACGAAGGCGAAGACGGCGGCCTGCTGCAGCACCCCGATCAGGGTATGCGTTCGCATCCAGCCGACGACACTCCCCAGCAAAACGGCCAGAGGCAGCAGGTAAAGCACGGTTCGCGCGGCCGTATGCGAAAGGTCGAGCGGCCGGGCCAGCGATGTATAAAGGTAAATCCTGTGATTGGCCATGCTGGGGCTAGTTGACGTGGGGGAACGTCATGTTAACTCCGACCGCTGCAGTTGCTCAATCAAACGCGATACAGCCTGCGGCGAAGACGTCTTCCTGGCGAACAGCGTGTAGAGCGCCGGCACGATGAACAGCGTCAGGATCGCCGAGATGGTCACGCCGAAAACGATCACGATGCCGATGGGCTGGCGGGATTCCCAGCCGGCCCCCTGCCCCAGCAGCAGCGGCAGCGCACCGAATGTCGTGGCGGTGCTGGTCATCAGGATCGGCCGCAGGCGGATGGCGGAGGCGTTCAGCACGGCTTCACGAATGTCCTGCCCGCGGTCGCGCAGCTGGTTGGCGAACTCCACGATTAGCACGCCGTTCTTGGCGGACAGCCCGATCAGCAGGATGGCCCCGATCTGGCTGAACACGTTCAGGGACGAACCGTAAAGCATCAGGCCCGCGAACGCACCGGTCATCGCCAGCGGCACCGTGACCAGGATGATCATTGGATTGATGAAGCTTTCGAACTGCGCGGCCAGCACCAGGAATACGATCAGCAGGGCCAGCGCGAACGTGATGTACATCGAGTTGCCGGACTCCTGGTATTCCTTGCTCTGCCCGCCCCAGGAGAGGCGCGCGCCGGGCGGCAGCGTTTCTCCGGCCACGCGCAGCATCGCCTCGATACCCTGCCCGAGGCTGACACCCTCGGCGAGCCCGGCCTGGATCGTGATGGCGCGCATGCGGTCGTTGCGGTTCAGCTGGGCGGGCCCGGCAGTCTCGCTGATCTGTACCAGGTTGGCCAGGGGAACGAGCTGCCCGGTTGAAGTCGAGCGCACGTAGAGATTGGTCAGGTCGTCCGGACTGGAACGATCCGATTCCCTGCCCATCACTACCACGTTGTACTCACGGCCGCGGTCGATGAATGTCGTGACACGACGCGAACCCAGCATGGTTTCCAGCGTGCGGCCGATCGAGGCCAGCGAAACCCCGAGATCCGCAGCGCGGTCGCGATCGATGGAAATATCCATCTGCGGTTTGCGTTCCTGGTAGTCGCTGTCCGGGTTGATCAGCCGCTCCTCGTCCGCGAGCGCTTCGAGCATGGCATCCCGCCACTGCTGCAGGCGGGTGTAGTCGGGACCGCCGATGACCAGCTCCACCGGGCTGCTGTCGCTGCGCAGGCCCAGGCTGCTCGGTGTGAATACGAATGAGCGCACGCCCGGCAGCCCCGCCAGGTCACGGCGCACCCGGCCGGCGATGTCCTGGTCGCTCTCGTCACGTTCGGACCAGTTGTTCAGCAGCACGATGAATCGCGCCGAGTTCACCTCGGCGCCGCCCCAGCTGCCCGGCAGCCGCGTCAGGACACGGCGCACCGAACCGGATTCTTCGGCCTCTCTTACCAGTATGCTCTCGGCCTCCCGGGCGTAGCGGTCCATGTACTGCAGCGTGGCTCCCTCGGGCGCGCGCAGCAGAACGAAAAAGGCGCCCCGGTCCTCGCGCGGCGCGTACTCCGTCGGCAGCTTGCCGATCATCCAGAAGGACAGCGCGGTAATGCCGGCCAGCAGAAACACCGAAGCCCAAGGCACGTTGAGCACGTGGGCCAGGCCCCGGCGGTACACGGCGGCCAGGCGCCGAAAGGCCCGGTCGACCTGGCGTGTCAGCCCGGAACCCAGGCTTCTGCGCCGCAGAAGCTTCGAACTCAGCATCGGTGTGAGCGTGAGTGCGACCAGGCTGGAAAAAATCACCGCGGCCGCCAGCGTGATACCGAACTCCTGGAACAGGCGCCCGACGTCGCCCTGCATGAAAGACAGCGGCACGAACACGGCGACCAGCACCAGCGTGGTCGCGATCACCGCGAAGCCGATCTCCTTGGAACCTTCCAGCGCCGCCAGCAGCGGTTTCTGGCCGTCCTCGATGCGGCGGTATATGTTTTCCAGCACGACAATGGCGTCGTCGACGACGAGGCCGATGGCGAGCACCAGGCCCAGCAGGGTCAGGATGTTGATCGTGTAACCGAGCGCGGCCATGACCATGAACGTGGCCACCACCGAAACCGGCACGACCAGGGCCGGGATCAGCGTCACCCGGAAGGAACCGAGGAACAGGTAAATCACGACGAGCACCAGCACGATGGCCACGAACAGGGCCTTGTACACCTCGTTCATCGAGGCCTCGATGAACTCGGCCCGGTCGTAGTTGACGTTGAGCGTCATGCCCTCCGGCAGGTCCGGCCGCACGCGGAGCATTTCCTCGCGCACCGCGCGCGAAACCGCGACGTTGTTCGCCCGCGACAATTGCTCGATTCCCAGGCCGACGGCATCGATACCGTTGGCGCGCGCGATGCTGCGTTCGTTCTCGGCGCCGATGCGCACCTCGGCGACCTCCGCGAGGGTCACCTGCTGCCCGTCCGGGCCGCGGCCGATCACCAGTTTCTGGAAGTCGGACTCACGCGTGAAGCCGGTGGCGGTGCGCAGCGTGAATTCACGGTCCAGCGATTCCAGCCGGCCGGCCGGCAGTTCCACGTTTTCGGCGCGCAGCGCTGTTTCGACGTCACTGACCGTGAATCCATGCGCCGCCAGCGCCTCGCGTGAGAGCCAGATGCGCATGGCGTAGCGGCGAGCGCCGGTGATGCGCACCCGCGCCACGCCCGGAACCGTTGAAAAACGGTCGACCAGGTAGCGGTCCGCAAAATCGGTGATCTCCAGGCCCGAGTGCCGGTCCGAGGTCAGGTTGAGAAACATGATGGTCTCGCGGGTCGCGTCCACCTTGGCGATCTCGGGCGGGTCGGCCTCGACGGGCAGTTGGTCGACGATGCGTGAAACGCGGTCGCGGATGTCGTTGGCCGCGCTGTCGATATCGCGGCTGAGTGCAAACTCGACCCGGATATCCGATCGCTCGTCGCGGCTGGAGGAGGTCAGCATCTCGATGCCCTCGATGCCCGCGATCACGTCTTCAATGACCTGCGTTACCTTGGTCTCGATAACCTCCGCGGAGGCCCCGCGGTAGGAGGTTTCGATGGAAACCACCGGCGCCTCGATGTCCGGGTACTGCCGCACCGGCAGATTGCTCAGCGCCGCCAGCCCCAGCAGAACGAGAAGCGCCGATATGACGGTTGCGAAGACGGGGCGGCGGACGGAAAAGTCGGAAAGAAACAAGACCGGCGCCTCACATGCCCGGAGCGCCGACGAGGCTTACCGTCGAACCGGGACGGGCCTTCTGGGTGCCTTCGATGATGACGCGTTCACCCGGGGACAGGCCTTCCAGGATTTCGACTTCTCCCGGCCGCCGGCGGCCGCTGTGCACCTCGCGTTTTTCGACGACGTCGCCCGCGCCGACCACGTACACGAACTGCTTGCTGCGTTCCGGCACGATGGCCCGCTCCGGGATCACCAGGGACTCGACGTCGTCTTTCAGCAGGGTCACGGTCAGGAACATGCCCGCACGCAGCCGGCCATCATCATTGGGCAGCAGGGCCCGCACCTTTACGCTGCGGCTGACGGGGTCGACGCGGGTGTCGATCGAGGTCACCTTGCCGCTGAAACGATGGTCCGGCCAGGCCACGCTTTTCGCGGTGACGGTCAAGCCCGGCTGCAGCCGCGAAAGAAAGATTTCCGGCACGTCGAAATCGAGCTTGATCGTTGACGTGTCATCCAGCGTGGTGATCACGGTCGAAGGGTCGACGACGCTGCCCAGCGAAACGCGGCGCAGGCCGATGCTGCCCGCGAACGGTGCGCGGATCACGGTCTGGTTCAGACGGGCCTGGGCGGCGTTGACTGCGGCCACGTCGGCGTCACGCCGGGCTTCGAGCTGTTCCAGCTCCGACTCGGATACGACACGGTTTTTGAACAGCTCACTGGAACGCCGGTACTGGCTCTCGGAATCCACCAGCGCCGCCTTGGCCGCGGCCAGGTCGGCCAGCGGTTCCGAGTTCTCCAGGCGGATCAGCACATCACCCGCCTGCACCGTCTGTCCTTCTTCGAATTCGATCGCGATCACGGCGGCCGTGATTTCCGGCCGGATATTGACGGCCTCGTTGGCGCGCGCATTGCCCAGCGCCTCGGCCGAGAGCGGAAACGGCACGACCTCGGCGGTGGCGACGACGACACCCGGCGATTCGTCGCCCGGCTGTGCGTGCAGAGACGCAAGCGGGACAGTGACCAGCAGCATTACCGCGATCACCTGAAAGGCGCGAAGCGCCCGTAAGAATTCATGGTTCATAACCGTCAATAATACCCTTTTAACGGTGAAGAGGCGGTGAAGAAAACCGCAGGCCAGCGGAAGCGATTTCCCCGGCAAACGATGAGCGACGATAATAACGCAATGGACCTTCCGTGTTCCAAGCGTGCCGCCGTTTTCTGCCTGCTTGTTTGCGCTGTGCCGCCTGCGCTCCCGCTTTCGGCATTCGCCGGGCCGTTTGAACCTGGCCCGCCCTGGCCGCTCTGCGGCCGCATCAGCGAGAACCCGCCGCCCGGCTGGCGCGAGAGCGACGGCTGCCCGCCCGAGCGCTTCGGAAACCCGGCCTTCAGCGACGCGCCGCTGTCCTCCACTTTCGGCCCTCGCCCACTCTATTCCGGAGACGACCGCTACGATTTCCATCGCGGCGTGGACATCGCCGCGCCGGTCGGAACACCGTTTTTCGCCATCGCAGACGGCGTCGTGCAGATCGCCGGCGAACACCCGTCCTACTCGGACCCGCTGGTCTCGGTCAGGCACCTGCGTCCCGGCGCCGGCGAGTGCGAACCTCGAGGCTGCTACTCTGCCCTGTACCTGCATGCGAGCGGCTGGGCCGTGCAGGCCGGTGAGCGGGTGGTCAGGGGCCAGTTGCTTGGCTACACCGGCGTGAGCGGCTCGGGCTTCGCACACCTGCATTTTGAAATACGCAACGCGCCGTCCTACGATCCCTACTCGGCCTGGTCACGCGATGCGATCCACCCGCTGCGGGCCCTGGCCTACCGTTCGACAACGCAGGCCGAAATCACCTTTCAGGATGACAGCTGGCCGTCTTCGCTGGAACTGACGCTAAGCAACGCGCCATACGACCTGCTTTCCGTGGATATCGAGGCCCTGGACCACAAGCTGCACCCCATTCCCCAGCAGGGAGACCGGCTCGACGCCCACGGCTACCACGTGTACCCGCCGTTCTTTGACATGGAACTGGCCAACTTCGAGTACAGCCACAAGGACTCCAGCGCCCTGCCCTGGGAGGCCTTCGGCGAGGGCGGCCCGCTGGAGTGCCCCTACCACGAGGCGCACGGCGCCAGCTACAGCCCGCACGTGCACCTCGATGCGCAGGACCCCGGCGACTACCGGCGCGGACTCTTCAACGGCATCGGCGTGCGCACCCTGCGCTACTGGCCCAGCGACGCGGGCGGCTACGAAGTGGGTCTGGAATTCCATGAACTGCCGGCGGAAGCCGCCTGCCTGGAAGTCACCGCGACGTTCCATTCGGGACCGCCCGCTTTTGCCTCGACCGGGGACTGCATCGACGGTGCTGCCCGCCGCCTGGCGCTGAGGGTGGCCGGAAGCCGCTCGAAAGTGCGGCTCTCGTGGACCGGGCTGGAAACAAGGAAGGTCGAGGTTTACCGCAATGGCGCGCCCTGGGCGGGACCGGTCGCGGGTAAAAGCTGGACAGACACCGGGGTCATACCCGGCGGACGCTACCGTTACCGGGTCTGCCCGGTCGGGCGGCCGGACCGGTGTTCGCATTCGCGGGTCATCCTGCTGTCACGATAAAAAAGGGCCGGCGTCCGCCGGCCCTTCTCCAACGATCAGAAGCGATAACGGAATTCCGCTCCCCAGTAACTCGGTTCATTGACGAACGCGGTCAGGTTCAGGAAATTGATCGCGCCTTCGACGACCACCTCGTCGGTGATATTGCGGCCGACCAGGGCGAAGTCCATGCCGTTGTTCATGCGGTAACCGGCCCGGAGTCCGCCCAGCCAGCGTTCTTCCTGGACGAACTCGATGGAACGGTGCAGGAACAGGTTGGACTCGTCGCGGTAGTTCCAGTCGGTGTTGAAGTACAGGTCACCGTTTTGCACCGGGTAGTCGTACTGCAGCACGAAGTTGAATATCCACTTGGGCGTGCGCGGCAGCGGGTTGCCGTCGATGAAGACCTCGGTCACGGGACCAAAAGGCCCGTCACGCATGCCGGCGATCGGGTCGAGGCCCGTGCACTGGGGGGCCGAGCCGCACAGGTCGTCCTTGAGGCCGGGATCGTCGATCTCCGTCTTGTTGTAGCTCAGGTTGGCGGCGATGAACAGGTTCTCGGTCACCTGCAGGTCGAACTCGGTCTCGAGACCATAACCGTCGACCTGGTCCGCGTTCAGCAACTGGTTGACGTTGGCCGCGCCGCCGGTGGCGGTCAGCTGCTGGTCGTCGTTGGTGAACATGTAGACCGAGGTATTCCAGCGCGCACGGCCGTCCATCAGCATGCTCTTGAAGCCGATTTCACCCGACAGCGTGTCTTCCGTGGTCGCCGAGCTGACGAAGCCGAAGCGACCCAGCGTCACCGGTCCGCGCGAACCGGTCGCGAGCCGGCCGTACCAGGTCCAGTCCTCGTTCTGGTCCCAGGTCAGCGCCACGTCCCAGTTGAAAAATTCGTCGCCGACCGAAATCCGGTCCGGATTGACGATGCTGGGCTGCTCAGCCGGCCCGACGGACAGGTCCTTATCGTCATCCGTCCAGCGGGCGCCGAGGGTCAGGGCCCATGCGTCCGCCAGGTCGTATTCCATCTGGCCGAAGAAAGCCAGGGACGTGGTCTGCTGATTGACCAGCGCGCTTTCGGCGGGCGCGTTGAAATTCTGGTTCAGCAGGTCGTAATCCTCGTCGAAGTAGTAGAAACCGACCTGGTAGAACATCCGGTCGCGTTGGCCGGCCAGGCGGAATTCCTGCGTGAACTGGTAGTGGTCGAGCAGGCCGTCACCGGTCGCGACACCGAACCACAACTGCTTGCCCAGCACGCCCTCGTCCGCGGGGTTGAAGGACACTTCACCACCGTCGACATCCGCGCTCTGGAAGTTTTCGACCGTGTCGTACCCGGTGATGGAAGTAAACGTCATGCCGTTGTCGAAATCCCAGCGCAGGTTCAGTACCCCACCGTAGTGATCGAGTTCCAGCGTGGCGATATCGCCGTTGTCGTGGCTCGCGATTTTCTCGTTGAACTCCGGCCTGAGCCCCGACGAGCCCTTTGCAATGGCGTTGGCGTAGAACACGTTCGGGTCACTGCCGCTCTGGTTGAAACCGTGCAGCTTCAGGTTCGCGACAAAATTCTCGGCAGGATCCCACATGAATTGCAGACGCCAGGCGAACTCTTCGAACCCGCCGAAATCGTCACCCTTGCCGTTGTAGGTGTTATTGATCCATTCACCGCGGTCCTGGTACTTCAGCGAGGCGCGCATGGTGAAGGCATCGGACAGCGTGAAATTGCTTGCGCCTTCCACGATAGCTGTCTCACGCGAGCCGTAGGATGCAACGAAATAGCCGTCGCGCTCTGCACCCGGCTTGACGGAATCGATCTTGATCACGCCGGCATTGGTATTGCGGCCGAACAGCGAGCCCTGCGGCCCCTTCAGAACTTCGACGCGCTCGATGTCGAACAACGGCAGGCTTCGTACCGTATTGTTCTCCAGCGAGATTTCATCAAAGATCATCGCAACCGGCTGGTTGGCGTTGACGTCGAAATCGATGTTGCCCATACCGCGCAGGTAGAAGCGCGGCTGGGTCCGGCCATTAGATGTTTCAATGTTCAGGCCCGGAACACGGGCCGCCAGCGCGCGTATGTCCTGCGCGCCGCTCAGGTATTCACTGGCGCTTTCACCGGTGATGGCCGACACCGCCACCGGGACGTCGGCCAGCGACTGTACGCGCTTCTGGGCCGTTACGATGATTTCCTCGAGCGCGCCGGCCGCCGCTTCGTCAGCGGCATCCTGCGCCATGGCCTGTCCGCCCAGGCCGAAAAAGAGCAGCGCGGTCGAAAAGCAGCAAGGTCCCCATTTCGGGAACAGGGGTAAGTGTGATTTATCCATTTTAATCCGCCGTAGATGGTTGCTGGAGCAATGACCCTTGCGGGACGACTTACGATTGTGTGCCTGTTGCCGATGGATCTGATTTTTACGAATTTATAACACAACGGCAGTCTGATTTCCCTTACTCCGGTTCATCGATCCTGAATTACTTCGCCGCACGCCGGCCTCGACGTTGTTGCGGTCTGCGGGTGCGCTGGAACCAGCGGGCGAAGTCACCTATCATCCCTTTCCGATAACGTTTAAAAACAAACTCTTTCGAGCGGGGCGACGATGGCGACGATCTACACGAAGCATGAAAACTGGACTTCCCGGTTTACCTTCATGATGGCGGCGGTCGGCGCCGCGGTCGGCCTGGGAAACATCTGGAAGTTCCCCTACGTGACCGGCCAGAACGGCGGCAGCGCGTTCGTGCTCGTTTACCTGCTGGCCGTTACCTTCGTTGCCCTGCCGATCCTGATGGCCGAGGTCATGCTGGGACGCTGGGGACGCCAGAGCCCGCCCAACGCGATGGCCAACGTCGCGCAGAGCCAGAAACGAACGAGACGCTGGTCTTTTCTCGGCTGGACCGGCCTGCTGACGGCCTACCTGATCGCGACCTACTACAGCGTGATTTCCGGCTGGGCCGTGGCTTACATCTACAAGAGCGCCAGCGGCCACTTCGCCGGCCAGGACGCCGCCGCCATCAGCGCTCAGTTCGAAAACCTGCAGGCGGACCCCCTGGCCATGATTGGCTGGCACGGCCTGTTCATGCTGGTGGTGACGCTGATCCTGGTGCGTGGCCTGCGTTCCGGCCTGGAAAAAGCCGTCAAGTACCTGATGCCGGGCCTGTTCCTGCTGCTGCTGGCCATGGTGGGTTACGGCATGGCGCGCGGAAACATGGTCGCCGCGCTGCACTTCATGTTCGACTTCGACCTGAGCGCGATCAGCGGTCAGACCATACTGGTCGCGGTCGGGCAGGCGTTTTTCTCCATCAGCGTGGCCATGGGCCTGATGATGGCGTACGGCGCCTACCTGCCCCGCGATATCTCGATCGCCCGGTCCGCGGTGATCATTTCCGTGCTGGACACCCTGGTCGCCATCGTGGCCGGACTGGCCATTTTTCCCATCGTGTTCGCCAACGGGCTCGACCCGGCGGAAGGCCCCGGGCTGATTTTCGTCAGCCTGCCGATCGCCTTCGGTTCGGTCACCGGCGGCCTGGTCTTCGGCACGCTGTTCTTCATTCTGCTGTTCTTCGCGGCGCTGACCTCGGTGCTCGGCTGCGTCGAGCCGACCATCGCCTGGAGCCAGGAAAAACTGGGCATGAACCGCGCGGTCGCGTCGCTCGCAGCCTGCTTCACGGTGTTCGCGCTGGGCATCGGCACCGTGCTCTCGTTCAACCTCTGGTCGGGCTGGCGGCCGCTGAGCGGCATCGAGCGCTACGCCGACTTCGGCTACTTCGAGATCCTGGACTACCTGACGGCCAACATCATGATGCCGACGACCGGCCTGGTGCTGGCCCTGTTCGTCGGCTGGCTGATCAAGCCGGACGCCATCCGCGAACAGCTGAACATGGAGAATGAAAAGCTGTTCAGGGCCTGGTTCTGGCTGATCCGCTGGGTGGTTCCGATCTCGATCGCGCTGATATTGGTGACCGGGCTCTAGCAGCAAGCTGCGCTACCGATTGCGACATCTCGACCCGGCCGCGTCGCCGTATACCGCTGTTCCGGGGACGCTCGCTGGCGCGCACGTCCCTGTGACGCTTGTCTTGCCGCCGTCCAGGCGTCAAACACCCCGGCACAGCGGTATACGACACCACGGCCTGGATCCGTGTTGTGAATATCGAGGTTCAGCTTTCAACTCAAGTAGTAAGAGCCCGGGTCATAGGCCCGGGTTGGCAACTGATCAGGTTCAGCGCCGAGTATTCGGTCTGAACCGAGACGATTGGCCTGGATGGCCAATCGAGCTTCGAGAGTATCAGGGATGTACTCCCGAAGCGGCTCGCAGTTCCAGACCGGATTCGAGGGCACTCCGAAGGGGCGCTGGACCAGGGGCCATCACCCGGGCCTATGACCCGGGCGATGCGGCAAAAAGCGTCAGAACTGCTCCTCGCTCAGCGCCATCATGCAGTCGCTGCCCGCCTCGATCGCAACAAGGCAGGCGTTCGCGCGCGGCAGCAGGTGCGCGAAGTAGAAGCGCGCGGTCACCACCTTGGCCTCGAGGAACGCGCGGTCGCCGCCGCCCGATTCCAGCCGGGCGCTGGCCTTCAGCGCCGCCTCGCCCATCAGCCAGGCGCCGCAGACGTAACCCATCAGCATCATGTAATTGACACTCGCAGCGCCCGCTGCGTGCTTGTCCTTCGGCGCGTTTTCCAGCACCCAGTCACAGGCTCGCTCAACCAGGCCGGCGGCTTCTTCCAGCGCGGTTCCCATGCCGGCCAGCTCACTCGAAGCCGCCAGTTGCGCCGCGGTCTTGCGAATATCGGCCGCCAGGCTCTTTACCGCGGCGCCGTCGTCGAACTGCGTCTTGCGCCGCACGAGATCGTTGGCCTGGATCGCCGTGGTGCCCTCGTAAATGCTGGTGATGCGCGCATCGCGGAAATGCTGCGCGCTGCCGGTCTCCTCGACGTAGCCCATGCCGCCGTGCACCTGGATGCCCAGCGAGGTCAGCTCGGTGGACAATTCGGTCAGCCAGCCCTTGACGATCGGCGTGAACAGTTCCACGCGGGCGAAGTGCCGGGCCTTTTCGTCGGGATCCTGCGCGAAGCGGCTGCGATCGATTTCCGCCGAGGCCACGTAGGCCAGGGCGCGCATCGCCTCGGTGCCGGATTTCATCAGCATCAGCATGCGGCGCACGTCGGGAAAATGAATGATCGGGTAGCGGCTGCCGTCGCTGCGCGTGCCCTGCAGCCGCTCCATCGCGTAGGCCCGCGCCTGCTGGTAGGAGCGCTCGGAAACCGAGAGCCCCTGCAGACCGACCGCCTGGCGCGCGTCGTTCATCATCGTGAACATCGCCATCAGCCCCTGGTGCGGCTTGCCGACCAGGTAGCCGACTGCCCCCTTCTTGTCGCCGAACTGAATCGTGCAGGTCGGGCTGCCGTGGATGCCCAGCTTGTGCTCGATCGAAATGCATTCGACCTCGTTGCGCTCGCCGGCCTCGCCGTTCTCGTCGAGCAGGAACTTGGGCACCAGGAACAGGGAGATGCCCTTGACGCCCGGCGGTGCGTCGGGCAGGCGCGCCAGCACGAAGTGAATGACGTTGTCCGTCATCTGGTGATCGCCCCAGGTGATGTATATTTTCTGGCCGGTCACGCGGTAATGGTCGCCCTCAGGTACGGCCCTGGTGGCGACGGCCGCCAGGTCCGAACCCGCCTGCGATTCGGTCAGGTTCATGGTGCCGGTCCACTCGCCGCTGACCAGTTTCGGCAGGTAGGCGTCCTTCTGCTCGTCCGTACCGTGCATCAGCAGCGCCTCTACCGCGCTGTGCGACAGCATCGAGCACAGCGAGAAGCCGAGGTTGGCCGACTGCCAGATCTCGTCCGTGGCCGTGGCCAGCGTCTTGGGCATGCCCTGGCCGCCGTATTCCTCGGGAAAGCCAAGGCCGCACCAGCCGCTTTCGACCATCTGCCAGTAGGCTTCCTTGAAGCCCGGTGTCTCCACGCAGCCGATGTCTTCCAGCGTCGCGCCCTTCTCGTTGCCGACCCAGTTGAGCGGCGCGATCACCTCGACCGCCAGGCGGTTGGCCTCTTCGAGAATCGCGGTCGCGAGCTCGGAATTTACCTCGTCGAGACCGGCGGAAGCGCACATTGCGTCAAAATCGATGATGTCATTCAGGACGAATTCAGCGTCCTTGTAGGGGAAACTGTAGTCAGACATGCCGTGCTCCGGAAAAATCAGATCCAAAACGTTATAGTACGCCATTTGCGCACCGGAGTACCCCCGATCAGGGGGGCGAAGCAGCGAAAAATACGGGAAAAACCGGGGTCAGTGCAGCTCAGCTGCCCTGACCCCGATTCAGCCCCCCTTTTTCACCTGACCTGTGCCAGGTTCGCACTTTGAGCTATGCTGAAAAGATGACTGAAAAACCGACACTTCATATCCCCCAACCCACGGCGAGACCGGGTGAAGAACCCGATTTCAGCTACATCGACCTGTCCGAGGCCGGCGCCGTCGAGCGTCCGGCGGTGAGTGCAAAAACGCGCGACACGGAGTTCCTCGCACAGGGGATGGTCCGCGTTCTCGATGACGACAACGAGGCCAAGGGCCCCTGGGCGCCCGGACTCGATGCAGATACGCTATTGCAGGCGCTGGAAACGATGATGCTGACGCGCGCTTACGACGACCGCATGCTGCGCATCCAGCGCCAGGGCAAGATTTCTTTCTACATACAGGCGCTCGGCGAGGAAGCGGTCTCCATCGGCGCCGGCCTGGCCTACGAGCCCGGCGACATGCTCTTTCCGTCCTACCGCAACCAGGGGCTCTACCTGCTGCGCGGCCTGGACCTGGTGGACATGATGTGCCAATGCCTGTCGAACACCCGCGACATGTGCAAGGGGCGGCAGATGCCGATCTTCTACCACAGCCGCGAAAAACGCCTGTTCTCGATCTCCGGCAACCTGACCACCCAGTACCCGCAGGCCGTCGGCTGGGCCATGGCCGCCGCCATCAAGGGCGAGAAGGACATCGCGGCCTCCTGGATCGGCGACGGCAGCACCGCCGAGGCCGATTTCCACCACGCCATGACGTTCGCAGCCGTGTACAACGCACCAGTGGTGCTGAACGTGGTCAACAACCAGTGGGCCATCTCCTCGTTCCAGGGCTTTGCCGGCGGCGAGCGCCGTTCCTTCGCCTCGCGCGGCCCGGGATACGGCATACCCGGCATCCGCGTCGACGGCAACGACCTGCTGGCCGTGTACGCAGTGACGAAATGGGCGGCCGAGCGCGCGCGCAGCGGCGGCGGGCCATCGCTCATCGAGCACGTCACCTACCGCGGCGGCGCCCATTCCACCAGCGACGATCCGACGCGCTACCGGCCGAAAGACGAGTGGAAGTCGTTCCCGCTGGGCGACCCGATCGTGCGGCTCAGCCGGCACCTGGAACGCCTGGGACGCTGGTCGCCGGAGCAGCACGAGGCGCTCGAGGTCAAGCTCAAGGAACGCGTCGCGCGGGCCTGGAAAGAAGCCATCACCCACGGCACGATGTCCGAACCGCCTTTCCTCGACACGCGGCTGATGTTCGAGGACGTGTTCGCCGAGATGCCGGAGCACCTGAAAAAGCAGCGCGACAAGCTGCTGCGCCTGCAGGAGGACGCCTCATGAGCCAGATGAGCATGATCCAGGCCATCCGCTCGGCGCACGACGTGATGATGGAAAAAGACCCGAGCGTGGTGGCGCTCGGCCAGGACATCGGCTACTTCGGCGGCGTGTTCCGCTGCACCGAGGGCCTGCAGAAAAAATACGGTGAACACCGGGTGATCGACGCGCCGATCGCCGAGGGCGGCATCATCGGCACGGCCATCGGCATGGGCGTGAACGGTTTGAGGCCGATCGCGGAAATCCAGTTCGCCGACTACATCTACCCCGGTTTCGACCAGGTCGCGAGTGAATTGTCGCGGCTGCGTTACCGCAGCGGGGGCGAGTTTTTTGCACCCGTCACGATCCGCACGCCCTGCGGGGGCGGCATTCGCGGCGGCCAGACCCACTCGCAGAGCCCGGAAGGCATTTTCACGCACATTTCGGGCGTCAAGACCGTGATGGTGTCGAACCCCTACGACGCCAAGGGCCTGCTGATCGCGGCCATCGAGTCGGACGACCCGGTGGTGTTCTTTGAGCCGAAGCGCATCTACAACGGACCCTTTGACGGCGACCCGAACAAGCCGTCCGTGTCCTGGGCGGCGCACCCCAAGGGCGAGGTGCCTGACGGCTACTACACGCTGCCCCTGGACAAGGCCGAGGTCGTGCGCAAAGGCTCGGACCTGACCGTGATCACCTACGGCACCATCGTGCACGTGGCGCAGGCCGCTGCCGAGAAGGCCGGCATCGACGCGGAGATCATCGACGTGCGCACGCTGATGCCGCTGGACGTCGATACGCTGAGCGCTTCGGTGACCAAGACCGGGCGCTGCCTGGTCGCGCACGAAGCCACGCGCTTCTGCGGCTACGGCGCCGAGCTGGTGGCCACCGTGCAGAGAGAGTGTTTCTGGCACCTCGAGGCGCCCATCGCGCGTGTGACGGGCTGGGATACGCCCTACCCGCACGCGTTCGAATGGCAGTATTTCCCCGTGCAGCAGCGCCTGATCGCGGGCATGCGCAAGGTTCTGGAGGCAGGATGAGCGAATTCGTATTCAAATTGCCCGACCTGGGCGAAGGCACGGTCGAGGCGGAAATCGCCGAGTGGATGGTCAAGGTCGGCGACCGGGTGCTGGAAGAGGACCCGATCTGCGCCATGCTAACCGACAAGGCCGCGGTCGAACTGCCCGCGCCCGTCAGCGGCACGATCGTCTCGCTGGCCGGCGAGGAAGGCGACATGGTAACTGTGGGCTCGCCGCTGATCGTGTTCGAAACCGACGCCGATGCGGCTGCACCGAAGACGGAACCCGAAGAAAAGGAAAGCCGGGATCAGGGCAGCCCGGCCCTGGAAAACCGGGGTCAGAGTAGCTCAGCTACTCTGACCCCATCGTCCCCATCGTCCGGAAAGGTCGCCACCTCGCCCTCGATCCGGGCGCGCGCCCGCGAGGCCGGGGTGGACCTCTCGCAGGTGGCGGGCAGCGGACCGCGCGGACGCATCCTGAAAGCCGATTTCGAGGCCTGGCTGGAACAGCACGAGGCCGCACCGGCCGCGGCGCCGGCGGCGGAGCGCAGGACCGGCGTCACCGAGATCAAGGTTATCGGCCTGCGCCGCAAGATCGCCGAGCGCATGGCGCGCTCGACCCGCGAAATCCCGCACTTCACCTACGTCGAGGAAGTCGACGTCACCGCGCTGGAATCGCTGCGGGCGCACCTGAACTCAAAGAAAACCGAAGGCGAAGCGAAGTTCACGCCGCTGGCTTTTCTCGGCCTGGCGCTGGTGCGGGCCCTGCGGGAATTCCCGCAGTGCAACGCGCACTACGACAGCGAACGCAATGTGATCCTGCGCCACGGCGCCGTGCACCTGGGCATCGCGACCCAGACCGGCGACGGCCTCAAGGTGCCGGTCGTGCGGCACGCCGAGGCCCGCACGCTGGAGGACCTGGCCGCCGAGATCCGGCGCGTGTCCGCCGCGGCGCGCGACAACACGGCCAGGCGCGAGGAGCTGAGCGGCTCGACCATCACCATCACCAGCCTCGGCAAGCTCGGCGGTATCGTCAGCACGCCGGTAATCAACCAGCCGGAAGTCGGCATCGTCGGGGTGAACCGCGCGGTGGAGCGGCCCGTGGTGATCGACGGGCGCGTCGAGGTACGGACGATGATGAACCTCTCCTCCTCCTTCGACCACCGTTTCGTGGACGGCTACGACGCCGCCGCGATGATCCAGCTGCTGAAGGACTACCTGGAGCAGCCGGCCACGATTTTCATGTAAGTCGGGTAGCTTGGCGGTACCCAAAGACCGGGGTCAGAGTAGCTC
>JAZBPJ010000021.1:0-14535 GCA_036351575.1 Lysobacterales bacterium
ATGCTGTCCCAGCCGCCGCGAAGCGACATCGCAGAAGTGGATCCCGGCAACGAAAAACAGCAGGAGAAGCGGCCAGTAAACGACCGCCGGCAGCAGCTTCATCAGTGCCGCCAGGGGTACTGCAACGAGCGTTCCCGCGGTGCCCGGGGCCAGGGGGGCCAGCCCCGAACCGAAACCCAGCGCGAAGAAACCCTGCACCGAGCCGAAAGCGACATCACGCGGTGAGCGGGCGGTATCGTTCATGCGCGCTCACCGCCGCTGTCGGCAAAGTGATCGTAACCCGCCCCGGCCAGCTCGAACGGCCGGCCGTCGGGCTGCAGCAGGACCAGTCCTTCGCCGGCATGCACCGTGCCGATCTCGTGCACGGGAACAGCCGCTTCGAGCGCGGCGCGGTTGACGTCCCCGACCCGGCTTTCAGGCGCGGTGAAGCACAGCTCGTAGTCGTCTCCGCCGGCCAGCTGCAGGGTCCAGCGCTGCTCGCTCGAAAGCCCGGAAAGCGCGGCGGGAACGGGCAGCCCGCCGAGGTCGAGTTGCGCGCCGGCGCCGGATTGCCGCAGCACGTGGCCGAGGTCGGCGGCCAGGCCGTCGGAGACATCGATGCAGGCCGTCGCCACGCCGCGCAGCGCCAGGCCCAGCGCGAGCCGCGGTGCGGGAAAATCCAGGGCGGACGCACAGTCGTCCGGCACGTCCCGCCCGGCGCGGCGCCCTTGCAGTGCGAATGCCGCCCTGCCGGGCGCGCCGGAAACGAATACCCGGTCACCCGGGCGCGCTCCGCCGCGCGTCAGGGCTGCACCCGGCGGCACGAACCCCAGGGCGGTCACCGTCACGCTGAGGCTGCCGCGGGTCGTGTCACCGCCGGCCAGGAATACGCGGGATTCCAGCGCCGCGTCGGCCATTCCGCCCGCAAAGCGATCGAGCCAGTCCGCGTCGTCCCCCGGCAGGGTCAGCGCCAGCAGGAACCAGGCCGGTTCCGCGCCCATGGCGGCGAGGTCGCTGAGGTTCACGGCCAGCGACTTGTGTCCCAGCGCACGGGGGTCCACCGACGGTTCAAAATGCACGCCTTCAACCAGCGTATCGGTACAGGCCACCAGTTGAAGGCCGGGCGGAACCTGCAGCACCGCGGCGTCGTCACCGATTCCGAGCGCGATACCGCCGCCGGGCCGGCCGATCCGTTCGTGCAGGCGGTCGATGAGCTCGAATTCAGGCATCGCGGCCGGTGTCGCCGGCTTCCTGTTCACGCCAGCCGGCCGCGGCCTTGTCCAGCACCGCGTTGACGTAGGCGTGTCCCTGTTCGGAGCCGAAGCGAAGCGAGAGGTCGACGCATTCATCCAGCACGACCCGGTACGGCAGTTCCGGGCAGTGCAGCAGTTCAAACGCGCCGATGCGCAGCACGATCCGCTCCATCACGTCCAGCTGCTCCACCGGCCGGTCGAGGTGCGGCTGCAGCGCTTCGTCGAGCTCCGGGGCATGGCTGCAGACGCCCCGCAGCAGCCGTTCAAAATGCTCGGTATCGACACCGGTCATATCCTGTATCTCAAGGAATTGCCCCAGTATCTCGGCCGGATCCTGGCCGGTCATTTGCCACTGGTAGATGGCCTGCAATGCACGCCTGCGCGCCCGGCGCCGGTTCTCGTAAAAGCCCTTGTGCTTCATTTCCCGGGCAGCCCGTCGACGTGTGCGTCGACCTGCTCCAGCGTGCGCGCCAGTTCGATCGCGGCCAGGGTGACGTCGAAGCCCTTGTTGCCCTGGTCCGGCGCGGCCCGCTCGATGGCCTGCTCGATGCTGTCCGTGGTCAGCACGCCGAACGCGACGGGCACGCCGTATTCGAGCGCCACGCGGTTCAGCCCGCTGGCGCATTCAGCAGCGACGAAATCGAAGTGCGGCGTGCCGCCGCGGATCACGGCGCCCAGCGCGATGATCGCATCGTAGCGCCCGGACGCGGCGAAACGGTCGGCAACCGTCGGCAGTTCGAAGGCCCCGGGGACCCAGACGAGGGCCCGCCGTTCATCATCGATACCCTGCTTGTCCAGGGCATCGAGCGCACCCTCGAGCAACTGCTCGACGATAAAGCGATTGAAACGCGCCGCCACGATGGCGACCCGCAGCTCACGTCCGGACCGGGGCTCTTCAATTTCGAACATCGTTCAACCTCAATTTTCAGCCAGCGGGTCGACGTACTCGACGACCTCCAGCCCGAATCCGGCAAGGCCGGTCAGTTTCCATGGCGCGCTGAGCACCTTCATCTTTCGAATACCCAGGTCGGCGATGATCTGCGCCCCGATACCGTAAGTGCGCAGTTCACGCGATGCGCGGTTGTCGCCGCTGGACTGCATCACCGGCTCCGGTTTTTCCTGGATCAGGCGCAGGAGTTCGTCGTCCTCTTTCTGACCGCCCAGCACCAGGACCATGCCGCTGCCGTTGGCATCGATCTCGGCCAGCGCGGTCCTGAGCGGCAGGCCGAAGTCGGATCGCCTGATGCCCAGCACGTCGTTCAGGGGGTTCTGCACGTGCACGCGCACCAGGAAGGGTTCCTCGGGATCAATCTCGCCGCGCACCAGGGCCAGGTGCAGACGCCCCTCGATGACATCGCGGTAGGTATGCAGGCGGAAGGGGCCGAAATCGGTCTGCACATCGTGCGACGACGCGTGCTCGACCGATTTCTCGGTCTCCAGGCGGTAGCGGATCAGGTCGGCGATGGTTCCGATCTTCAGGCCGTGGTCTTCCGCGAACTGCAGCAGCTCCGGCCGGCGGGCCATGCTGCCGTCTTCGTTGAGAATTTCCACCAGCACGGCGGCCGGTTCCAGCCCGGCGAGCATGGCCAGGTCGACACTGGCTTCCGTGTGGCCGGCGCGCGCGAGCACGCCGCCCGGCGCGTACATCAGCGGAAACACGTGCCCCGGCTGGGACAGGTCCCTGGGCTTCGCGTCCGGCTTCACGGCGGTGCGTATCGTGTGCGCGCGGTCGTAGGCGGAAATACCGGTCGTCACGCCTTCCGCGGCCTCGATCGAGACCGTGAAGTTGGTGCGGTAATGCGCCTGGTTGCGGTTGACCATCAGCGGCAGATTGAGCTGCTGGCAGCGCTCCCGGGTCAGCGGCAGGCAGATCAGGCCGCGTCCGTAACGGGCCATGAAATTGATGTCCTCGGGCCGTACTTTCGAAGCGGCCATCACCAGGTCGCCCTCGTTTTCCCGTTCCTCGTCGTCCATCAGGACCACCATCCGGCCCTCGCGAATGTCGTCCAGCAGCTCTTCGATGCGGTTCAGCTTTATCCTGTCGGCCATCTCAATGATCCCCGGCCGCGTCAGCGGCCAAATCCGGCGACATCAACCGTTCGAGGTAGCGCGCGATCAGGTCGACTTCGAGGTTGACCCGGTCACCGGGCTGCAGCGCGCCCAGCGTGGTGATATCCATGGTGTGGGGAATCAGGCAAACCGAGAAACGCGCCCCGTCGACCGAGTTGACGGTCAGGCTGACGCCGTCGAGACAGACCGAGCCCTTGCGGGCGACGTAGCGGGCCAGTTCCTGCGGCACCTCGAAATCGAAACGCTCGGCGCGGGCGTCCTCGCGCCGCGAAAGCAGCGTGGCCATGCCGTCGACGTGACCGGTCACCAGGTGACCGCCGAAACGGTCTTCAGCGGCCATGGCCAGCTCCAGGTTGACCTTGCCGCCGGTCTCGATGCCGCCGAGCGTGGTCAGACTGAGGGTTTCCTGCGAAACGTCGGCCGTGAAGCGGTTGGCTGCGGGCTCCAGCATGGTCAGGCAGGCGCCCGCAACGCTGATGCTGTCGCCGGAGCCGCAGCCCGCGAGGCTCAGTTCGCCCGTTTCGATGACCAGGCGGCAATCGCCGCCGATATTTTCTTTTTTGACCACGGTGCCGGTGGTCTCGACTATTCCGGTAAACATGTACTGCCCCGTTAGCTTTGGTTCAAGGGCTCGAGACGGAAGCGGGTGTCGTCTCCCATTCGAACCGTCTCCAGCAATTTAAAATGCGTTCGTTCGTCCATCGATTCAAGCGGCCCCAGCGCAGCCGGGCCCGGCCCGCCGTCGCCCAGAAACACCGGGGCCACGTAGAGCAGCCATTCGTCGACCAGCCCCTGCGCCGCCAGGGAGCCGCACAGCCGGCTGCCCGCCTCGACCTGGACCTCGTTCAGTTCCAGGCGGCCCAGCTGCTTGAGCAGGGCGTCGAGGTCCACGCCGCCCGGCGCCGCGGGCAGCGCAAGGCAGGTCGCGCCGGACTGCAGCAGCGCCTGCGGCGGTTTGCCGATGCCCGCGACCACCAGCGTCCCGGGGTCCGCCGCGATCCGCCCGTCCATGGGAATGCGCCACTTGCTGTCCGCGACCACCCGCAACGGCTGGTGAACCGGGCCGCTGACCCGGGCGGTCATCTCCGGGTCATCGGCGAGTACCGTGCCGATCCCGGTCAGGATGGCCGAGGAGCGCGCGCGCCACTTCTGAACGTCCTGCCGCGCCGCCGAACCGCTGATCCACTTGCTTGCGCCGTTTTTCAGCCCGGTACGGCCGTCCAGGCTGACCGCGCTCTTGACGCGAACCCACGGACGCCCGGTCCGCATGCGCTTGATGAACCCGGCGTTGAGCTCCGCCGCCTGCGCCGCCATCAGGCCGGTTTCCACGGTCACGCCGGCCGCGCGAAGCTTCTGCAGGCCGGCGCCGCGGACACGCTCGTTGGGGTCTTCGATCGGCACGACCACGCGCGCCACGCCGGCATCGATCAGCGCATCGGCGCACGGCGGCGTGCGCCCGTGAAAGGAACAGGGCTCCAGGGTGACGTAAGCCGTCATTCCGCGCACGGGCTCGGCGGCGTCGTTCAGTGCGGCGACTTCCGCGTGCGCGCCGCCGGCCGCGACATGCCAGCCTTCTCCGACGATCCGCTCGTCGTTCGCGATCACGCAGCCGACGCGAGGATTGGGGTCGGTCGTGTTGAGTCCCCGCCGCGCCAGCCGCAGCGCGCGCGCCATGCACTCGTGATCACGGGCCGAGAAGTTCACGAACCGGACCGGCCATCCGGCGCGCCGGGTGCATCGAGCAGGGAAATCTGCCGTTCTTCCTCGTCTGCCGGGGGTTCGCGCTCGAGGCGCTCGATCACGTCACGAAACGCCTGCACGTCCTCGAAGCGTTTGTAGACCGAGGCGAAGCGCACGTAGGCCACCTGGTCCAGGCGCGCCAGTTCGCGCATGACCCATTCACCCAGCAGCGCGCTGGGAATCTCCGAGTCTTCCACCGAGCTTATTTCGCGCAGCAGCGAGCGGATGGCCTGCTCGACCTTGCGGGTCTCCACCGGCCGCTTCTCGAGCGCTCGCATCATGCCTTCGCGCAGTTTTTCTTCCGAAAAGGCTTCCCGGCCGCCGTCCGACTTGACGATGCGCGGCGCCTTGAGCTCCGGTGACTCGAAGGTATTGAAGCGGGAACCGCAGGACTCGCACTGGCGCCTGCGGCGGATCTGCAGGCCGTCACGGGTCAGCCGGGAATCGACGACCCGGGTTTCCTCGTGGCTGCAGAAAGGGCAAATCATCAGGGTGCTCCACGCACATCCTTCGAATACACCGGGTACCTGCCGCACAGGTCCAGCACCTGCCCGCGCACGCGATCCTCGGTCGCCTTGTCACCGACGTTGTCGAGCACGTCGCAGATCAGGCCGGCCAGTTCCTGGCAGTCCGCGACCGTGAAGCCGCGCGTGGTCACCGCCGGGGTGCCAATGCGCAGCCCGCTGGTCACGAACGGCGAACGGGGTTCGCCCGGCACCGTGTTCTTGTTGACCGTGATGTAGGACCGGCCCAGCGATTCCTCGGCGTCTTTACCGGTGAAATCCAGCCCGATCAGGTCGATCAGGAACAGGTGGTTGTCGGTGCCGCCGGAAACGATGCGGTAACCGCGCTCCATGACCACCGCGGCCATCGCGCGCGCGTTGTCCAGGACGTCCTGCTGGTAGACGCGGAATTCCGGGTCCAGCGCTTCCTTGAACGCAACCGCCTTGGCCGCGATCGCGTGCATCAGCGGCCCGCCCTGCGTTCCGGGAAAGACCACGGAGTCCAGGACCTTCATCATTTCCTCGTCTGCAATCGACAGGATCAGGCCGCCGCGGGGGCCGCGCAGGGTCTTGTGGGTCGTGGAAGTCACCACGTGGGCGTGCGGCAGGGGGTTCGGGTAGACATCGGCCGCGACCAGCCCGGCCACGTGCGCCATGTCGACCAGGAACCAGGCGCCCACGGAATCCGCGATCTCGCGCATGCGCGCCCAGTCGACCCGGCGCGAATAGGCCGAGAAACCGCCGACCAGCAGGCGCGGCCGGTGCTCCTCGGCCAGTTCCGCCATGTGCTCGTAGTCGATCATGCCGGTATCCGGGTCGACGCCGTAAAAAACCGGGTTGAAAAACTTGCCGGAGAAATTGACCTTGCTGCCGTGCGTCAGGTGACCGCCCTCGTTCAGGCCCATGCCCATGATCGTTTCGCCGGGGTTCAGCAGGGCCAGGTAGACCGCGGCGTTGGCCTGCGAGCCCGAATGCGGCTGCACGTTGGCGTAGTTCGCGCCGAACAGTTCCTTCAGCCGCTCGCGGGCCAGTTCCTCGGCGCGGTCGACGTGCTCGCAGCCGCCGTAGTAGCGGCGCGAGGGATAACCCTCGGCGTACTTGTTGGTCAGCACAGAGCCCTGCGCCTCCATCACGCGCGGACTGGCGTAGTTCTCGGACGCGATCAGTTCGATGTGTTCTTCCTGCCGGACATGTTCCGCACGGATCGCATCGGCCAGTTCGTCATCGTATCCGCGGATGCGGTCGTTGCTGTCAAACATTCCTCTTCCTGCTCTGTGTGGTCCGGTGCGGCGGGTCTTCCGGCATGCAAGCACGGGCACGGCCCCGGATTTTTTATGGCTGGGTGACGCCGGATTTTAGCATTTTTATGACAGTTGACGCATAATCGCTTCCCCGAAAATCAATCACTTCATTCTGCAGGAACATGGCTCAATTCATTTACACGATGATCGGCGTCAGCAAGGTGGTGCCGCCGGACCGGAAGATCATCCGGGATATTTCACTGTCCTTCTTTCCCGGCGCGAAGATCGGGCTGCTCGGGCTGAACGGCGCGGGCAAGTCGACCGTGCTGCGCATCATGGCCGGCGTGGACAGCGATTTCGAGGGCGAGGCCCGGCCGCAGCCCGGGATCCGGATCGGCTACCTGCCCCAGGAACCGGAGCTGGACGAGAGCAAGACGGTCCGTGAAGTGGTCGAGGAAGGCGTCGCCGAGACGCGCGCGCTTCTGAACCGCTTCGACGAGGTCAGCATGAAATTCGCCGAGCCGATGAGCGACGACGAGATGAACGCGCTGCTGGCGGAACAGGCCGAGCTGCAGGAGGCCATCGAGAACGCCAACGGCTGGGAACTGGAACGCACGCTGGAAGTGGCCGCGGACGCCTTGCGGCTGCCCGAGTGGGACGCCTCGGTGGCCCACCTGTCCGGCGGCGAGCGCCGCCGCGCAGCGATCTGCCGGCTGCTCCTGGCCGGCCCGGACATGCTGCTGCTGGACGAGCCGACCAACCACCTGGACGCCGAGTCGGTGGCCTGGCTGGAACGCTTCCTGACCGAGTTTTCAGGCACCGTCGTGGCGATCACGCATGACCGCTACTTTCTCGACAACGCGGCGGAGTGGATCCTGGAACTGGACCGCGGCTACGGCATTCCGTGGAAAGGCAATTACTCGTCCTGGCTGGAGCAGAAAGAGCAGCGCCTGGCGCAGGAAGAAAGCCGCGAGAAAGCGCGCCAGCGTTCGATCAGGGCGGAGCTCGAGTGGGTGCGCTCGAACCCCAAGGGGCGCCGCGCCAAGAGCAAGGCCCGCCTGCAGCGCTTCGATGAACTGAGCACGCAGGAAACGCAGAAACGCAACGAGACCCACGAGATCTACATTCCGCCCGGGCCGCGGCTGGGCGACCAGGTGATCGAGGTGGAGCACCTTGTAAAGGGCTTCGGCGACCGCCTGCTGATCGACGACCTCAGCTTCAACGTGCCACCCGGCGCCATCGTCGGCGTGATCGGCGGCAACGGCGCGGGCAAGTCGACGCTGTTCCGCATGCTGACCGGCCAGGAACAGCCGGACGGCGGCGAAATCCGCATCGGGCCGACGGTGGAACTGGCTTACGTCGACCAGAGCCGCGACTCGCTGGACGGCGACAACACCGTCTGGACGGAAATCGCCGACGGCGAGGAAATCATCACGGTCGGCAACTACAAGACGCAGTCCCGCGCCTACGTGGGCCGCTTCAACTTTCGCGGCGCCGACCAGCAAAAACGGGTCAAGGACCTGTCGGGCGGCGAACGCAACCGCGTGCACCTGGCCAAGCTGCTGAAATCCGGCGGCAACGTGCTGCTGCTGGACGAACCGACCAACGACCTGGACGTGGAAACGCTGCGCGCGCTCGAAGAGGCCCTGCTGGATTTCCCCGGCTGCGCGATCGTGATCTCGCATGACCGCTGGTTCCTGGACCGCATCGCCACGCACATGCTGGCCTTTGAAGGCGACAGCCACGTGGAATGGTTCGAGGGCAACTACAGCGAGTACGAGGCCGACCTGCGGCGCCGCGTCGGCGACGAGGCCGCGAACCCGCACCGGGTCAAGTACCGGCGGCTGGCCTGACCGTTCATAAAGGGTGGACTGCGACGCTTCTGCCGGATCGAGGCGAGGTGTCGTATACCGGTTTTGCGGGGTGTATGAGAACAGGATGTTCTCATCCAAGTGACACAGGGACGTGCTCGAACGTCCCCGAAAAACCGGTATGCGGCGCCAGCGCCGGTACAGGTGAGAAAAAAACCTGTTAATCCGCCCTCATCCAGCCGGGCGGTAGCGTTCCAATCCAGGGGGAATATGGAAGTCGAAGGGCTTCGGCCGAAACGGCCGCGGATTCCAGCCGATCGTCGGCGGGAGATTCGTTGGCTCGAAAACCAGGTCAAGCGACTGGCGGCGGACCATTTCGGGGTTGATGCCTTTCCCGGGACCGGTCAGGGAGGCCAGCCGCACCAGGGCGGCAAGCAATGCCGGCGGCAGAGGCAGCAGGCGGATCGGGCGGCGGCCGCAGCGCGCCACGCGTTCGACCATTTCCCGGTAACTCAGCGTTTCGCCGCCGGGCGCCGTGAAGTCCAGGAAACGCCCCGTGTTTGCCGACAGGCAGTCCGCGGCCAACTGCGCCAGGTCCTCCGCGTGCACCGGCTGGCGCAGCCCGCCGGCCCGGGTCGACATGGGTATGAATCCGCCGCGTTCACCCAGTTTCAGCAGCAGGCTGACGTTTCGGTCCAGCCCGCAGCCGTAGACCAGGGTCGGGCGCAGCAGCACCAGGTCGATGCCCCGCTCGAGGCAGATGTCGTTCAAGGCGCTTTCATCCGCAGCTATTGCCCCGATCTGCGCGCGCTCACGGCGGTCCCGTGAAGCCCGCTTGGTCAGGACGCTGGTGGTGCTGAACACGACGGCCTTTTCAAACGGTCCCGGCCGCTCGAGGAAGCGGCGGGCCAGGCCCAGCGGGCCGCAGGACACCAGGAAACGCGCCTGGTCGGCCCGGTCTTTCGGCCGGATCCACCGGACCCCCTTAGCTGGAGCAGCCGCCTCGGCAGGAGCCGCACGACTGACGGCCTGCACGGAATACCCGGCCCGTTCGAGCCGCGGCAAAAGAAACAGGCCGATCTGGCTGCGCGCGCCGGTCACCACGACTTCGTTCATCGGCGGATCATCACCCACGGCAGCGTCACGAGAAAACGGATCCAGATGCCGGCGGTCACCAGCCAGCGCAGCGGAAACGGGTAGCGCCGCGCCTGGTGCGTCGAAAAAAACCGCTGCATGCCGCGGTGTTTCTGCCAGTGCACCCAGGCGGGCCGGCTGCGGCTGGACAGACCCTGCTGGTGAAAGACTTTTGCCTGCGGCACGTACAGCCGCTGCATGCCCGCCTGCGCGAAGCGATACATCAGGTCCAGGTCTTCGCAGTGCAGGCGGTAGGCCTCGTCCATGCGCCCGATTTCAAAAAAACGGTCTTTTCGAATCAGCATGCAGGCGCCGGAAAGCGCTTCGGCCGCGGTCACCTCCAGCGGCGCTTCACCCGGCCGCTCCACGCCTTCAAAGGCCGGCAGCCAGCGTCCCAGGCGCCACAGGCCGCTGAAGGTCAGGAAGGCGCGCCAGGGGTCGGGAAAGCGGCGCCAGGTGCCGCGCATCACGGCGCCGCCGCGATCGACGACGGCGGGTGCGGCCATGGCGGCGCCGGGCTGCGATTCGAGCGCGTCCAGCAGCGTTTTCAGCGCTCCCGGATACAATTCGCAATCGGGGTTCAGCACCAGCATGAACGGTTCCGGCCCGTCCCGGACCAGGCCGGCCGCCTGGTTCACCGCCGCGGCAAATCCCCGGTTGTCGTCGTTGAAGTGCACCCGGACCTCGTCGCGACGCGCGTACCGCTCCTGCAGGTTTTGCGCGCTGCCGTCGCTCGAACGGTTGTCGACCACCACCACGCGCAGGCCGCGGCCCTGCGACAGCACCGACTCCACGCAGCGCAGCAGCGCGTCACCCGCGTTGTAATTGACGATCAGTACGGCGACCCGGTCGCGCATCGGCATTCCGGCTCAGCCCCGGCCCAGCAGCCGCCGCCACCAGGGCGCGCGCCTGCCGCTCGCCTGCCGGAGTTCATTCTGCAGGCGCTCGATCAACTCGTCTTTCTGCGCGATGACTCCGCCGGCCTCCATGTTTTTTCGAATCTCGTGGTGGTAGTGGGCGTAGACCGACTCCTGCGCGTCGTCGAACAGGCTCAGCCCGGCCCCGACCGCGGGCAGTCCGCTTTCATCGGCGGCGCACAGCGCCAGCAGGTAAACGGCGTCGTGCAGCATTCCCTCGGAACGGCTGATGCGCTCGGCGTTCTCCTGCTGGAAATGAACACCGCCCGCCCCGTCCAGCGTCCAGATCGCCGAGTGAAAACCGAGCTTCTGTCCCGCGAGGCGAATCGCGGAAAAATGCCTCCGCAGCAGGGCCTCGAACTCGTCCCGGTACAACTCGGAGACGTGGAACTCGTTGCGGTTGCCCATCTTGTCCGTGTAAACGGCCTTGTCCGGAGTGGAGATCAGCAGGAAGCCGCCGGGCCTCAGCACGCGCCGAAAGCCGGCAATCAGGGCGTCCTGGGACTCCAGGTGTTCCAGCGTCTCGAACGAGACGATGCAATCGAAACGGTCGTCGGCAAAGGGCAGCTGGGTGCAGTCGGCCGCCTGGAAGTCGATGTTGGAAGCCGGGTAGCGTTCCTGGGCGTGGGCGATGGTACCGGGTGAAATATCGACAGCGGTCACGGACGCCGCCTGCCGGGCCAGGATCGCCGCGCCGTAGCCTTCACCGCAGGCCGCGTCGAGCACATCGAGCCCCTCGACCAGGCCGGCCGCGAAGACGTAACGGTGCAGGTGTTCGTAGCGTATTTCGCGCAGGCACTCGGGGGTGAATCGCTCCCCGGTAAACTCCAGCGGCTCACTCACGTTCGGGCTTCCTTCATTCGGCATTCCTCGCTGATGGTCCAGGCGAATCCCCGCCCGCTCGATTGCCGCCAGGATGGCTTCGCGGCGTGCGCGCAGCGGGTCCTTCTGAATCCAGGCGCTGACGGTCTCGAGGTAGTCCGGGTGACGCGCCAGCAGCCGCGCCATGCTGTCCTCGCCCGGCTTCAGTCCGAGCGGCCCGAACGAGGCGCCGCCCGAGTGCACGACATAGGCGTCGTCGCACAGCACGTTGCGCATCCCGGCCTGCGCCGCGCGCCAGCAAAAATCGTTTTCCTCGCCGTAGCCCCGGCCGAACGTTTCTTCGTCGAAAAAACCGAGCCGCTCGATCGCCGCGCGGGAGATGGCCATGCAGAACCCCACCGCGGTCGGAATTTCTGGGTAGCCCGGCGCGCCCGCCGTCGCCACGGCACGGGCCACCGCGGCCGGATCGGGCGGCGCCGGGTTGACGCCGCAGAATTCCGGCAGCGAGACGATCTCGCCGTTGTTGCTCCAGGGCGTCGCGGTGGCGATGCCGGCATCGGCGGCCAGGCAGCGCCGCAGCGACTCGAACCAGCCGGGCGTCACGATGGTATCCGAGTTGAGCAGAACGACGTCGCCGGCGGTTTCGCGCAGGCCGCGGTTCGCGGCACCGACGAAACCGAGGTTTGTTTCATTGGCCAGGAAGCGCCAGCCCGGCAGCCTGCGCTGCCGCCAGGTCTCGAACAATTCGTTTACGGCGGGGTCCGTCGAGGCGTCGTCGATCAGCAGCACTTCCGCGCCCGCCGGCAGCGTCTCCTGCAGGGACTGCAGGCAGTGCCGCAGATCGTCCGGGGCGTTGAAGACCGGAACGACAACCGTTAACGGAGACGGGCCGCTCACGACGTCACTCCCAGCGGTGCGGCAGCTGGACCATGCCCATTTCACGGCTCTTGCCGCCCACGCTGAAACGGATCTCGGCCGTGTCGAACAGGCGAATCCCCTCCGGGTCCATCGCGTGCGCGCGCAGGGAATAGGTTCCGGGCAGCAGGGGCAGCTGATCGAAATGGATTACGAAGCGGTAGCTTTCGTCGTCCAGGGCGAGGGGCTGAACCTGGTCGTAGTCGGAAGCCACGCCGTAAACGGGGGTGCCATCCGCGCGCATGACGCCGATCAGCGCGACCGGCGGCCTGCCGTCGGGTGATTTCAGGACCAGCTCGGCCTTCAGGCTGCTGCCCGACGGCAGCAGGGCCGTGCCGTCGTCCGGCCAGCCCTCGATCTGCAGCGACTCCACGCGGTACTGTCCGCTCTCGCCCTTCAGCGAACGGCGCTGACGGCGCTCGGCCGCGTTCTTTTCTTCGTGCCAGGCCAGGTAGGACTGGGTGACCGGGAACACCTCGCCCTGCATTTTCGCTTTTCCGCCGTGCAGCCAGATCGCCCGCTGGCAGAGCTTCTGCACCTGGTACATGCTGTGCGAGACCATCAGCAGCGTGTTGCCGTCCTCGAGGAAACGCTCGATCCAGCGGATGCACTTTTTCTGGAACGACTCGTCGCCGACGGCCAGCACCTCGTCGGTAATCAGCAGCTCCGGCTCCGATGCCGCGACCACCGCGAAACCCAGGCGCACGATCATGCCGGAAGAATAGTGCTTGACCGGCTCGTAGACGTAGTCGCCGATATCGGCGAACGCCAGGATCTCGTCCATCTTGCGGTCCAGCCGCCGGGCGCTCATGCCGAGCAGCGCCGCTTTCATGCGGATGTTGTCGACACCCGAAAAATCGGGCTGGAAGCCGGCGCCCAGTTCGAGCAGCGCGGCGACCCGGCCGTTGACCGAAACATGACCGCTGCTGGGGCTGATCACGCCGGTCAGGATTTTCAGCAGCGTGGACTTGCCCGCGCCGTTTTCCCCGATGATGCCGAAGGACTCGCCGGGCTGCACTTCGAGGCTGACGTCATGGAGCACCTCGGCGCCGGAAACCGTCGGCTTGCCGGCCAGCAGGGCGGCGAAAGCCTTCAGGCGCTCCCCCGGCCGGTGCACGCGCGGGTAGATCTTGGAAACATTTTGCACACGGACCAGCGGTTCCATCAGAGGAAATCCTCGAAATGGCTGCTGACGCGCGTGAAAAAGCGATGGGCGGCCCACAGCAGCACGAGCGTGAGCGCCGGAACCGCGAGGTCCCAGGCGCCCAGCTCGAAGTTGCCGAACAGGATAAAGTCGCGCAGCCGCTCCACGTACCAGGCCATCGGGTTGAACTTCATCAGCGCTGCCGCCCGCTCGGGCAGAACGCTGCTGGAGTACAGGATGGGGGTCGCGAAAAACCAGAACGTCATCAGCGGCGGCAGTATCTTGCCGACGTCCCTGATAAACACCTGCAGCGCGGCCAGGAACAGGGCCAGCGCGCAGGCGAAGAGAAACATCATGAACAGCAGCGGAAGCGCGGCGAGCAAGCCCGGCCAGTTCAGCGAGGTGCCCAGGAGCTGCATCACCAGCAGCACCGCCAGGTAGCCGGCCATGTTCATCAGGAACGCGGCCGTGACCGTTGAAAGCGGAATCGCCGCGGCGGGAATGGCCACCTTGCCGATCAGCGCCGCGTTGGAGCGGATGGAGCCGGAGGCGCGCAGCACCGATTCGGAAAACGCGGTCCAGGGCCAGAACGCCACCGCCAGGTACGGCACGAAACCGATGCTCGAATCGCCGGCCACGCGGGCCTTGAAGATCGTGGTGAACACGAAGGTGTAGATGGCCAGCAGCATCAGCGGCTGCAGGAACAGCAAGGCAAAACCGGTGACGTTCTCCAGGTAGTCCCGGCGAATTGCGCGGGACACCATCTGGCGGAAAAATGTATCGCTTATCGGGTTCATCGGCTCACCGCGTCAACGGTTCGACGATGTTAGCGGTTATAGAGGTCCGGGGCCAGTTCCAGGTTCTCACCGAAATGGCGCTTGAGCATCTTTTCGACCGCGCCTTCTTCCAGGGCGATGTCTTGCGACGATACGCTCAGAATGTAATTGCGGCGGTAGTTGGACAGGTGCTCTTTGCGCATCTGCTCGACCAGTTCCGGCTTGACGTC
>JAZBPJ010000022.1:0-23047 GCA_036351575.1 Lysobacterales bacterium
ACCAGCGCGTCCGTTTCGACCCAGTCCGGCGCCAGGCCGATTGCCCGGTTGAGGCTCGTCTCGGCGCGCGCCAGGTCGCCGGTACGGTAGCGCAGCTGCGCCAGCGTGTAGTGAAAGCGGTATTCCTGTTTCTGCAGCCGTATCGCTCTCTGCGTTTGCCGTATCGCTTCGTCCCATTCCTGCTCCGCGAAGGCGACCTGGGCCAGGTGATGAAGGTAATACGGGTTCCTGCGCCGGTTGCGCTCGACCCGCTCCTGCATCTCGGCTGCCTTGTCCATCTCGCCGAGCTCCTCGTACATCGCGTAGAGGTTGTTCATGGCCACCGAGTTGCGTGAATCCAGCGTGAGCGCGGTCCGGTAGGCGTCGATCGCCTCGTCCAGCTGGCCGTTTCGTTTCAGGACGACACCCAGGTTGGACCAGGCATAGGCCTGCCCCGGCCGGGTTTCGATGGCTTTCCTGAACCAGGCATGCGCCAGCGGCAGGTCGCCGGCCAGCAGCGCGTTGGCGCCCAGGTTGTTGTAGTACTGGGCTTCCGCCTCGTCGTCGTGCAGCCTGCGGTGCCGCTCGGTGGGCCGCACCGGTCGGCCGCTGACGTCGATAACGTACTCGTTGCCGCGAAAAACCGCCGCCGCGTTGACGTGGCGGCTGACCAGCAGCGTTTCGTCCACGCTGCTCCACTCGGGGTCGGTCTCGACTTCGCGGTACCAGGTATCGATGCCGGCGTAGCGCGCCATCGCCACGAACATGTTGGAAAACGTCAGGCAGTTGCCGCGGCGCTGCCGGAACGCCTCCTCCGCGGTCAGGGTCGCACGCGGCTCGTAACTGAAATCCATGAAATTCGGGTCCAGCATCGCCCAGGCCAGCGCCCACGCGCGGTCGTCGTCGGTCGAATGGCCCGCCAGGGTGTCGTCGACAAAACGTTTCATTTCATCGGAAAGGCCCAGCACGTCGGCGTCCTCGAGCAGGCGGACGGGCTGGCCGCTGAGCGGCGGCACCGGGGGTTCAATGATGGAATGGATCGATGCGCAGGAGGAAATGACAAGCAAGAGGGGCAGGGTGGCCAGGGCGCCTGAAATTTTTCGGATTGTCCTCGTCATTCCGTTCATTTTTTGCAGTTCAAGCCGTTTCCGCATCATAACCGAGTTCCGGTGTTTCGAATTTGACCTCGACAGTGGTTTTCAGTTTCCGAATCGGCGACACTTGGCGCAATAAGAACAGCCAGGCCGGCCAGCCGAATTGAACACCTGAGAGAATCCTATGAAACCCGCTGAAAAACCGGTAAACCCGAATTTTTCATCCGGCCCCTGCAGCAAGCGCCCCGATTACGATGTTTCGGCCCTGTCGCTGGAGACACTGGGCCGTTCGCACCGTTCCGCCCTGGGCAAGGCCACCCTGGCCCGGGCGATCGACGAGACCGCCGAGCTGCTCGGGCTGCCCGATGACTACCGCGTGGGCATCGTGCCCGCTTCCGACACCGGGGCCGTGGAAATGGCCATGTGGTCGCTGCTCGGCGCCCGCCCGGTCGATGTCTTTGCCTGGGAATCGTTCGGCAAGGGCTGGCTCACGGACATTACGCAGCAGCTGCAACTCGACCACGTGCACGCCCATACCGCCGACTACGGCGAGCTGCCGGACCTGTCGCTGGCCAACCCCGCTCACGACACCGTGTTCACCTGGAACGGCACCACTTCCGGCGTTCGTGTCCCGGGCGGCGACTGGATTTCAGATGAGCGCGAAGGCCTGACCATCTGCGATGCGACGTCGGCCGTCTTCGCGATGGACCTGCCGTGGGAAAAGCTGGACGTCGTCACCTACAGCTGGCAGAAGGTACTCGGCGGGGAAGGCGCACACGGCATGCTGATCCTGGGCCCGCGTGCCGTTGAGCGGCTGGAATCATGGACGCCGCCGCGCCCGCTGCCGAAGATTTTTCGCCTCACCAAGAACGGCAAGCTGATCGAGGGCATTTTCCGCGGCGCCACCATCAACACGCCCTCCATGCTGGCCGTGGCGGACTACCTCGACGCCCTGGGCTGGGTCCGCGAAATTGGCGGGGTCGAGGGAACGATCGAGCGATCCAACCGCAGCCTGTCGATTATCGAGGCCTTCGTGGCCGACAACGACTGGATCGACTTCCTGGCGGCAGATCCCGCCCAGCGATCCAACACCAGTGTGTGCCTGTCGGTCGACCTGTCCGGGGACGCTGTCAAGGAGATGATCGCGCTGCTGGCTGCCGAAAACGTCGCGCACGACATCGGCGCTTACCGTGACGCACCCTCCGGGCTGCGCATCTGGTGCGGGGCCACGGTCGATCCCCGCGATGTCGAACGCCTGATGCCCTGGTTGAAATGGGCCTACCAAACCGTAAAGAGCTGAGTATTGACGATGTTTAAAATTCGAACCTACAACCAGATTTCCAATGTCGGCCTGGGCCGTTTTCCGCTGGACCGCTACCTCGTCGGTCCCGATATCGAGGACCCGAACGCCCTGGTTCTCCGCAGCCACAAGCTGCACGATGAACCGATCGCCGACAGCGTCATCGCCGTGGCGCGCGCCGGTGCCGGTGTCAACAACATACCCGTTGAAGCCTGCAGCCGGCGCGGCATCGTGGTTTTCAATACGCCTGGCGCCAACGCCAACGCCGTCAAGGAAATAGTGACAGCAAGCCTGCTGCTGAGTTCGCGGCGCATCGTCGCCGGCATGAACCGTGTCCAGGAGTTGACCGACTTTGAGGACGCCGACGCCCTGGCGAAACAGCTGGAGAAAGAGAAAAAGGCCTACGGCGGCAGCGAGATCATCGGGCGCACGCTCGGCGTGGTCGGCCTGGGCGCAATCGGCTCGCTGGTTGCGAACTCGGCGCTCGATCTGGGCATGCGGGTCGTGGGTTTCGATCCGGGCCTGTCGGTCGAGGGCGCCTGGCGCCTGTCCAGCCGCGTGGAACGCATGGACAGCCTGGAAGCGCTGCTGAATGAATCCGATTTCGTGACCCTGCATGTGCCGGCCGTCGAGTCCACCCATCACCTGATCGACGCGACGGCCCTGACGCGTTTCAAGCCGGGTGCGACGCTGCTGAATTTCGCACGCGCGACCGTGGTCGATGCAGAAGCGGTGGTCAAGGCCCTGGACGAAGGCCTGCTTGGCGGCCATATCACGGATTTCCCGATCCCTGCGATGCTGGGCCGCGATGATTGCCAGTTGCTGCCGCACCTGGGTGCAAGCACCGCCGAGGCAGAGGAGAACTGCTCGGTGATGGCGGCGGAACAACTGAAGGACTTTCTCGAGAACGGCAACATCGTGAACTCCGTGAATTTTCCGCAAACGCGGATGGGACGTGCCGGCGGCAGCCGGATCACCTTCGCCAACGTCAACGTGCCGAAGGTCCTGGGGTCGGTGCTTTCCATTCTGGCCGACAACGACTACAACGTGATCGACATGGTCAACAAGAGCCGCAATGAACTGGCTTACAACATCATCGACATCGAAGGCGAGCCCACGGCGGAGGTCGTCGCGGCCATTGGCCGGGTGGAAGGGGTCAAGCAACTGAGGGTTTTACCATGATCACGGGTTGTACCCTTATTGAATTGATGCCATAACTCATTAAAAGTATGGAAAAATGTTTACAAACGGGTTGGCTTGCGAAACACTGTCCAGGACCTAACCCACCGATCGATCCAAACGCGAAAGGAATAACCATGATCAAGCGAATCTCCCGATTTTTGCTGGCCTGCGCGGTCTTCATTTTTTCCAGCGGCGCCGTGATGGCCGGTGACGTTGTCATGACGCCCTTCGGGCAAAGCCCCGACGCCATGATGGTCAAAGTGGTGCTGAAAAAACTGCAAGTCGATGCCCGGCTTGAGAAAATGCTGCAGGCCGATGGCCTGCAGGGCGAGAAAGTGCTGATCGTTGTCGTCGCCGGCAGCTCAAAGGGCCTGGGCGAGGCCGGTATCGACAAGGATGCCGAGATCGAGCGCATGCAGAATGTTGCGGCCGCCGCGAAGGAGGCCGGCATGAAGACGCTGGTGATGCATATCGGCGGCAAGGGCCGTCGCGGAACCCTGACCGACCTGTTCATCGAAGAAGCCGTGCCCATGGGCGACGGGCTGATCGTTGTCGAAGGCGGTGATTTCGACGGCCTGTTTACCCGGCTCGCGGAGGAAAGCGGCATTGTTCTGACCCCGGCCGATTCCGTGCGCGGAACGTCCGCACCGCTCGAGAGCATGCTCAAGGAGTGGGGCGTCATCTGAACGCCTGACCCGGGACGGCCGGATTCCGGTCGTCACTCGCCCTGCCCACGGAGAAATTACGTATGAAGCGTAATGTCCCTTGCCTCTTGGCGAGCCTGTGGCTTGCCATTCTTCTGGCCGCCTGTTCCACGACTCCGCCCGCCGCGGTGGATGCGCAGCCGGCCGATTCTGTCGCGGTGGCGCCGACCCTGACCTCCAGTAACGGCATGGTTGCTGCAGCGAACCCGCTGGCTGCGCGCGCCGGCGCCGAGATTCTCGCCAGGGGCGGGAACGCCGTCGATGCGGCCATTGCCGTCAGCCTGGCGCTGGGCGTGGTCGAACCGTACGCGTCGGGCCTGGGCGGAGAAGGCTACATGGTGGCCGTGATGGCCGACGGCCGTGAAGTTTCCATCGATTTCCGCAGCGCGGCGCCGGGGCTTGCGACCTACGAAAACCTCGACAGGGCGGGTGGCATGAACGCCATTCGCTACACGCCGAAAGCCTACTGCGTGGCCGGCGTGCCGGCCGGGATCGACGCGGCGCTGGAAATGGCCAGCATGCCGCTGAGCGACCTGGCGGGCCCCGCCATCCGGCTCGCGGAGGAAGGTTTCGAGGTCAACGAGACGTTTGCCAGCGTGAACATGGACCGCTGGGAGGTCCTGTTCGAAAACGCACCGGAGTTCCTGAACGACGGCATGCCCTGGAGCGCGGGTGAGACCTACCGCAACCCGGCGCTGGCCCGGACGCTGCGCCGATTGGCCGCACAGGGCGCCGACGATTTCTACCGCGGTGAACTGGCCGAGAACCTGGACCGCTTCATGCGTGAAAATGGAGGCTGGGCGCGCAAGTCGGACCTTTCGGCTTACCGCGCATACCGGCGCACCCCGCGAAAGGGAAGCTACCGCGGCTTCGAACTGATCGTTCCCGGCAGCCCGGTCGGAGGGCCGCGCGTTCTGGCGACGCTGAATATCCTCGAGCATTTCAACCTCGGCATCATGGACTGGGACGACCCGCTGGCCGTGCACCTTATGCAGGAAGCCATGATCCTGACCTCGCTGGACCAGCGGCGCTGGATCGGCGACCCGGAAACCAACGACTACATTCCCGAGCAGGGCTACGTCAGCAAGCAGTACGCGCGGCAGCGCGCCATGATGATCGACCTGTCAACCGCATCCGATCCTGGAAGCTGGCATGAGCAGCGCACCGGTGATCCGGGGCCGTACGAGTCGGGCGCCGGCTACGTGGACGTGATGCTGGCGAAACAGGCAGCGGAAACTGCCGTTGACGAGCCCATCGATCCGTCGCCCTCGACAACCCATTTTTCCGTCGTCGACCGGGATGGCAACGCCGTGGCCTGGACGCAGACCGTTTCCAGTTTCTTTGGCACCGGCAACATGGTTGACGGCTACTTCCTGAACAATGAGCTGGTGAACTTCAAGAGCCGGCCGGTCGAGGGCAGCCCCATCAACCTGGAGCCGGGTCGGCGGCCGCGCACCACGATCGCGCCCATGGTCGTGCGAGAGGACGGTGAACTGCGCTGGGTGCTCGGCTCGCCCGGCGGCGGGCGGATCGGTTCGACCGTGATCGAAATCCTCGTCAACCTGATCGACTTCGAAATGAGCCTGGAAGAAGCGATTCGCGCTCCCAAGTTCACCGGATACGACAGCTATCCCTCGCTCAACCTCGAAAATGCGTTCCCCGAGCGGACCGTGGATTTTCTCGAGATGATGGGGCACGTGGTGAAGGAGTATGAATACCCGGATCTTTACTTCGGAGGCCCGAACGCGATCGAGGCGGGTGAGGACGGCATATTGACCGGCGTGGGCTCCATTCGCCGCAAGGGCGGTGCAGCGGCACCCGTGAACAGGGGAGAACATAATTGAAAATGCTGCGCGTATTCGCGCTGGTTGCAGTCGCTTTTATGTGGACGGCGGCCGATGGCGCTGAATTCCGGCCCGACGTGCGTCCGGGACCGGGAGTGACGGATCAGAAACGGATTTCCGACTACTTTCCTCCCTTGAAGGGCAGCCCGCTCGATACCGAGGTCTACATCCTGGACAGCGGCAAGCCGGGCGCGACGGGGCTGATGATCGGCGGCACGCATGGCAACGAACTGGCGGGCCAGGTGGCTGCGCTGCTGGTCATAGAAAACGTCACCGTGAGCGCCGGCAGGCTGGTGGTCATTCCCTACGCCAACCGCAGCGCGATCTCGGTACCGGATACGCGCAACGGCGTGCCCGCTGAGTTGAATATCGTATCCCGCAGCGGTCCCCGCGTGCTGCCGTACGGCGACCGGCGCACCGATCCGGCCGACCAGGGCGTCGAGGATCCCGAGCACTACACCAACCCGCCCGGTTACACCCTGGAGATCGGCGCGGAATCACGCAACCTGAACCGGACCTGGCCCGGCGACCCCGAGGGAACGCCGACCGAACAGCTGTCCCATTCGATCATGCGCCTGATCCGGGAAGAGGGGGTAGATTTCAGCCTGGACATGCACGAGGCCGATACGCCCGAGCGCCAGGAACTCGAGGCTGCAGATTACAGCCCCACCGGCAACAAGCGCCTGGCTTACACCCTGGTTGCTCACCCGCGCGGCCTGGAACTTGCCGCTTATGCCCTGCTCGAGATGGAAGCGGACACCGGCATCACGATGAAGTTGGAAGAGTCGAATTCGCGCTACCGCGGCCTGAGTCACCTGGAAATCGCCGACAACAGCCCAAGCCTGTCCTTTCTCAGCGAGAGCCCCAATCCGGGACAGGACCGCTGGCGCAGCGACGGGGACGTGGTGAACGACCCGAAATATCCCCTGACGCACCGGGCGGGCCTGCACCTGCGTCTTTTCAGGCACCTGGCGGACGCTTTCGCCCTCATGCACGATCGCGCCCTGGTGATGGAAGGCATGCCCGAATACGATGAGCTGATGTCCGGCGATATCGGTCGTTTCCTGAACTGATTTAGGAGTTCACCGGCAAGATGGAATGGTTCTGGCCAGAAGGTTTTTACACGATCGTCATGGTCGGCGTTTTCGCGGCCGCGGCGTTCACCCTGAAACAGCCGATTGCCGTGGCGCTGGCCATCGCCGCCATCATCGGTGCGCTGGTGTCCGGCAACGGTGTTCCCGTGGACCACCTGATCGAAGGCGCCTTCGGCTACCTGGACACGATCCTGATCATTTTTGCCGCGATGGTGTTCATGAAAACCGTGCAGCATATCGGGCTGATGGAATCGGCGGCGGCGTGGATGATCCGGCGTTTTCGGGAGTTGCCTTTCCGCCTGACGATGGGTATCACGGGGCTGCTGATGCTGCCCGGCATGATCACCGGTTCATCGTCCGCCGCGGTGCTCACCGCCGGCGCCATCGTTACGCCGACGCTGCTGCGGCTCGGCGTGCCGCCGGTCAAGGCCGCCGCCGCGATCGCGCTGGCGGCGATCTACGGCATGACGGCGCCGCCGATCAACATCCCGGCGATGATCATCGGCGGCGGTATCGACATGCCCTACGTGGGTTTCGCGATTCCCTTGCTGATCTGCACGGTGCCGCTGGCGATTTTTACCGGCATGCTGCTGATCCATCCATCGCTGAAGCGGCATGCAACCGAACCGCATCCATCCAACGAGTTGGAAGACGAGCTCACGCGCATGGAGCGCGTGCCCCTGTCGGCCCGGCTGATGCTGCCGTTTTTCGTGCTGGTCGTGCTGCTGGGCGGCGAGCGCATATTCCCGCATTTCGCGCCCTCGCTCGGCATGCCCCTGGCTTTTCTGCTGGCGGCGGCCAGCGGCCTGCTGGTCGGGGAGAAATGGAACCCGGTCGAGGCGGCCACCGAGGCCATCCGGGATGCGCTGCCGGTGGCCGGCATCCTGGTCGGTGTCGGCATGTTCATCCAGATCATGACGCTGACCGGCGTGCGCGGCTTTTTCGTGGTTTCCGCCCTGGCCCTGCCGGCCTGGCTGCTGTACGTCGGCATCGCCACGTCACTGCCGCTGTTCGGCGCGGTGTCCGCGTACGGTTCCGCGACCGTGCTGGGCGTGCCCTTCCTGCTGGCGCTTCTTGGACAGAACGAAATCGTCGTGGGTTCGGCCCTCAGCCTGATCGCCGGGCTCGGCGACCTGATGCCGCCGACGGCGCTGGCCGGCCTGTTCGCCGCCCAGGTAGTGGGGGTGCAAAACTATTTCAGTGTGCTCAGGGTGTGCCTGCTGCCCGCCGTCGTCACGGCGGTCTGGGGCATCCTGATCATTCTCGGGGCCAACTGGTACCCGTTCTGAGGAGCTGGGCAAATGATGCTTACCTGGGTTTACTGGACCATAACCGTGATGTTCATCGTGCTGGTGCTGCGCAACCTGTTCAGGGAAAAATCCCTGCGCGAACAGTTCGTGGCCGGCATGGTGCTGGTGCCGCTGATCCTGCGCGCCCTGATGATCAAGTAAGGCGATTCGATGTTCGAAAAACGATACCTCGGAAACAGACTCACGGCCGGACTGATGCTGCTGGCGGTTGCCGCAGTCGCGGCGATTGCCGGCAGCAGCTACCTGCAGATGCGCAACCCGCCGCCGGAGGTGGATCGGCTGGTGCCGCACGCGGGTTTCGAACGGCGCATGCTGAGCGACTGGTTCGACGGGCTTCGCGACACCCCGGCCGATACGCCGGTTTTCGTTCAGGCTGGCGAGGAGCCTGGCGGGACGGTGCTGGTGCTGGGCGGTACGCACGCCAACGAACCGGCCGGCGTGATCGCGGCCGTCGTCATGCTGGAGCGCGCGCAAGTGCAGCGCGGGCGCCTGATCATCGCGCCCTACGCGAACATGATGGCGCGCACCCACACCTTTCCCCAGGACGCGCATCCGCAGACCTTCAGTTTCGAGACGCCGTCCGGTGCTCGTCGCACCTTCCGCTACGGCGCGCGCACCACCAACCCGGTCAACGAGTGGCCGAACCCGGACATTTACATCCACCCGGCCTCCGGGCAGACAATGGCCGGCGTGGAGCGCAGCAACCTGAACCGGGCGCACCCGGGCGTCGCCGACGGCGGCGCCACCGAGCGCCTGGCCTACGGCTTCATGCAACTGATCCTGCAGGAAGAAGTGGACCTGGCGATCGACCTGCACGAGGCTTCGCCGGAGTATCCCGTGGTGGACGCTATCGTCGCCCACGAGCGCGCCATGGAACTCGCCGCGATGGTGACCATGGAACTGGAATTCGAGGGTGTTCCGATCCGGCTGGAGCCTTCGCCCGAGAACCTGCGCGGCCTGAATCACCGCGAGTGGGGCGACAACTCGGACGTCCTGGCCATCCTGACGGAAACCTGCAACGCCAGCGCCGGGCGCTTCCGCGGCCGCACCGACGAGGCGCTGATCCTGAGCGGTGAAGACAAGGCCTACGACAAGGCGGCCGGGCTGGGAAGGCTCTATGTGCCCTGGGAGAGCTGGGACAAGCGCATTGCCGAGCGGGTCGGCCGGCACGTGACCACGGTGTGGATGCTGACCGAGAACCTGGAGTACGTGCGCGAGGACGCGGGTGTGACTGTTAACGGCCTGCCCACGTTCGCGGAAATGTCCGAGCAGGGCGTCGGCGCTTTCCTGTCTGAATGACCGCGTTCGGGGTCGAAGCAAAGAAAGTCCTGGTTACCGGCAGCCGGGGCAAGAGCAGCGTGGTGCGCCTGCTGCACGCCGGGCTCAACGCCTCTGGAACCCCGACCTGGTCGCGTATTACCGGGACCGACCCGCGCCAGCTCGAGCCGGACGGCGAACGGTCGATCGAACGGAGCGCGGGGGCGCACGTCGAGGAGATGCGCTGGTGGCTGGGGCAGATTCCGGCCGCTGCCGGGGCGCTGGTAATGGAAAACAGCGCGGTCACTCCCGAACTGCAGCCGCTGGCAGCCGCCTGGCTGCGGCCGGATGTGACCGTTCTGACCAACGTGCTGCCGGACCACCAGGAGGCCTGGGGGTTCGGTGAACGGGACGCGGTGCTGGCCCTCGCTCCCGGACTTCCCCGGGGCGGCACGGTCGTCATACCGGACGCACTGGAAGAGCATCCGCTGCTCGCGTCATTGCTTGCTGACCGGTCATGCCGGGTGCTCACCGCGACGGCCGAGGAAAACGCGGATACGCCTTATCGCGCCGCAAATCTCGGGCTGGCGCGAACGGTGCTGGAATTCCTTGGGCAGGATTCGAACGAAGCGGTTAATGCGATGAGGGAACTGAAAGCAGACCGCTTCGATTTTCAGCTGCGGCGGGTCGCCGGCGCCGAGGTGGCGCTGGCGTTTTCGGCCAACGACATTCAAAGCACGCGCGCCCTGTTCGATTCGCTTGGCTGGAGCGTGGAGAAGACGCGCCTGCTGTACAACCACCGGGCGGACCGTCCCGGTCGCCTGCAGAGCTTTCGCGCCTGGATCGAAGAGGTGCCGTGGCGCGAAGCGCTGGTCACCGGCGCCCGTCCGTTGCGGCGGCTGCAACGGGCGCGATATGTCAAACTGGATGAAAGGAAGGGGCTGGCGGCGCTGCTGCAGGAGGGAGATCGCCTTTTCGGCTGCGGAAACATCGCCGGCCTGCCCCGGGAATGGTATCGAGAGGGATGAAATGAACAACCGTCATTGGAACGTATCGGCCGGCTTCGTGCGGCTGTGCCTCGCCGTCCTGGTTTCGCTGCTTGCCGTGTCCGTCCATGCGACGGACGCAGCGCGCGATGCAAGGGGCGGGCAGGGCATGGTGGCCTCGGCGCATCCGCTGGCTTCCCAGGTCGGCGTGGACATATTGAAGGCGGGCGGCAACGCCATCGACGCCGCGGTCGCTGTCGGTTTTGCGCTGGGCGTGGTCGAGCCGAATGCCTCGGGTATCGGCGGCGGCGGATTCATGCTGATCTGGCTGGCCGGTCCGGGGCGCGCGGTGTATATCGATTTCAGGGGCAAGGCGCCGACGGGTGCGTCGCCGACGATGTTCGAGCTGGACGAGAGCGGCAAGGTCAAGCCCGACGCGCGCGGTTTCAACCCGGCCGTGGTTGGCGGACGCTCGGTCGCAGTCCCCGGGGAAGTGGCCGGCTTGCTGCTGGCGCAGGGGGAATTCGGTCGCCTCGACCGCCGGCAGGTGATGCGCCCGGCCATCGAGTACGCGGAAAACGGTATTGAAGTCAGCGAAGTGCTCGCGGGCATGATCACCGAGCACTACGACGTCCTGCTCGCATTTCCGGAAACCGCGAAAATCTACCTGAGCGATGATTTTCCGAAAATGCCCGGCGAGCGGATCGTGAACCCGGATCTCGCGGCCACGTTGCGCCTGGTGCTGGAAAACGGCCGCGACGGGTTCTACCGGGACCGCGTGGCAAAAAGCATCGTCGATGCCGTTCGCGCCGACGGCGGAACGATGACGATGGAAGACATCGAAAACTACCTTGTCAGTTACCGGCGTCCCGTCAGGGGCAGTTACCGCGGCTACGGGATCATCTCGGCGCCGCCGCCGAGTTCCGGCGGCGCGCATGTCATCGAATTGCTCAACATCATGGAGCAGTTCGACCTGCCGGCCATGGGGCAGAACAGCGTGCAGTCGCTGCATGCATGGGCCGAGGCGATGAAGCTGGTCTATACCGACCGGGCGCAGTTCATGGGCGACCACGATTTCGTGCTGGTGCCGCTCGACACCCTGGCCTCCAAGGAGTTTGCGCAACGGCGTTTCAAACTGATCGACATGGAACGCGCCACCCCGGCGTTTCCACCCGGCAACGTGACCGTCGGCGACAGCGGCAGCACGACCCATTACTCGGTGGTGGACAGCGAGGGCAACATGGTGGCCTGCACCAAGACGATCAATCATTTCTTCGGTTCCGGCATCACCGCGCCGGGCACCGGCGTGCTGCTGAACGACCAGATGGACGATTTCGACAAGCAACCCGGGGTCGCCAACTCGATCGAGCCGGGCAAGAAGCCGCTCAGCAGCATGAGCCCCACGCTGCTGCTGAAGGACGGCAAGCCGTTCGCCACGCTCGGCTCACCCGGCGGCATGCGCATCATTTCCACGATGGCGATGCTGATCAGCTACCTGGTGGACTACGGGCTGGATATTCAAGCCGCGATCGAGGCTCCGCGCATCAACAGTTACGCGACCGGTCCGCTGAAAGTCGAGTCGCGCATCGGGCCGGACGTGCTGAAGGCCCTTGAGGCGCTGGGTCACGAGATCGACGTACGCGGTGACTTCGACCTGTACTTCGGCGGTGCGCAAGGCATCGTGATCGATCCCGGCACGGGGCAACTGCACGGTGGAGCGGACCCGAGAAGAGACGGCAAAGCCCTGGGTTACTGAGATGAGAACGCGCTTTCCTGAACCAAGGCAAACAAGGGGTCAGAGTAGCTCAGCTACTCTGACCCCGGTCTTGGCTACCCTGACCCCGGTCTTGCTGGTTTTTTTGTTGTTCCTGCAATTCCACGCTTCGGCGGCGCTTGCTGCCGAGAATTCTGAATGGCTGCCGGGGCTGCTGGAAAAAGAGCAGTTGACCGTGGTGGTCACGGACTCCGGCCTCGGCGGTCTTTCCGTGGTGGCCGATCTTTCCGAAAAACTCGCCGGGCAGGGCGGTTTCCGGCAAGTCGACCTGGTTTTCGTCAACGCGCTGTTCCGGGAGCACGGCGGCTACAACGCGCTACAGAGCCGGGAAGAGCAACTGGCGGTGTTCAGCCGCGCGCTCGAGACGATGGCGGCGCGCTTCGATCCCGACCTGGTCCTGATCGCCTGCAATACGCTCTCGGTGCTGGCGCCCGATACGGCGTTCGTGGCGGGCTCCGGGGTTCCGGTCGTGGGTATCGTCGAGGCCGGCGTGGAGCAGATCGCACAGCGGCTGCAAGCGGACCCGAAGGCGCGCAACATCATGTTCGCCACGCGCACCACGGTGGACGAGGGCAGCCATCTCGACGGACTTCGGCGGCTGGGCATCGGCGAAGAGCAGTTCCTGGCGCAGGCCTGTCCCCAGCTGACGATGTACATCGAGCAGGGATTCGATGCGATGGACACGGAACTGCTGATCGACGCCTACGTGGATGAAGCGCTTTCCATGATGGGCGAACCGTCCGGCCCGCTGACGGTGAGTTTCAACTGTACGCATTTCGGCTATTCGCTGCCCCTGTGGCGACTGGCGTTCGAATCACGCGGCGTCGCGGTTGACGCCTTCCTCGACCCGAATACGAAAATGGCGGATTTCCTGCTGACGGATGACCGGCAGCGGCGCTACCCGTCCACGGAAGTCACCGTCAAGGTCGTCTCGATGCCCCCGATCCAGCCTGCCGCGATCGATTCGATCGGCCGCTGGCTGGACGGTGTTTCGCCTGCAACCGCGGCCGCACTGCGCCACTATCAGCGGGTCGAAGACCTGTTCGAATGGCGCAGCCTGGTTCGAGAACCGGGTAGCTGAGCGAGCAGGCGATGTCCTGGGACCAGGAAACCTTTTGCCTGGCGGCCGGAATGCTGCTCGGCATGCTGTTCTACCGAAAAACCGGCTTTTCCAGCGGCGGAATCATCACGCCCGGCGTGTTGGCGATGTACGCCTTTGACCCCTTGAAGATATCGGTCTCGCTGGCGGCGGGCGTCGTGACCTGGGGGCTGCTCGAACTGCTTGTCCGTTTTACCGGCGTTTACGGCCGCCAGCGCCTGGCGGCTGCGATGCTGATCGCGCTGGCCATTCGCTATCCCGTGGTTTCGTTCGGCGGTGAAATGTCCTTGTGGCTGGGCTGGGTCGTTCCCGGGCTGGTGGGAGCGGATATGCAGCGCCAGGGCGCGTTGACCACGCTGGCCGGAGCGCTGGCGGTCGGCAGCGCGGCCGCGATGGCCGTCTATCTGCTGCAGGGATGGCTGACATGATCCGGGCGGAGCTGCGGTCCCGCATCACGTTCATCGTGCTGGCTGCCGTCATGGTCTGCGCCTGGTTGCTGGCCTCCCAGTCCACCCCGAACCGTGAAGAGCAGGCGCTCTGGGAGCAAGTGCGGGCCGCCCAGCTGCACCTGTCGGATTGGCGAGACAGCCGCGGCATCGGCGCGGCCCGGGAAGATGATCCATTCAACTGCGGGCTGATCGGCCGGGAGTGGAGCATGCTCACGACCACGCTCGGCAGCCTCGAGGCGAAAAGAACCGCTTGCGACCCGGCCTGGGCCGTGCGCTTTGCCCGCTGGTACCGTGAAGCCGGGCTGCAAGCGGGCGACACGGTGGCGATCTATTCATCGGCGTCCTTTCCGGCCCTGCTCCTGAGCAGCCAGGCCGCGGCGGAGAGCCTGGGGCTGGATACGCTGATCATCGTTTCACTGGGCGCCTCGACCTGGGGCGCCAACCACCCGGATGCGCCCTGGCCGGTGCTCGCGAAAGAACTGCGCCGCGGCGGGTTCCTGGCGAAAAAAGCGGATTACTACACCCTGGGAGGGGGCTCGGAAAACGGCGGAGGCCTGGCAAGCGAGGCCATGGATCTCCTGGAACAGGGCGCTCACTCCGCCGGAGTCGAACTGCTGCGCACAAACGGCCTGCAGCCGATGATCGATGCCAAGTCGATGCTGCTGCTGTCGCGCGGCGCCAGGCTGCTGGTCAGTATCGGCGGCTCGCAGGCCAACCTGGGCGACGATCCCGCAGTTCTCGAGCTGGAGCCTGGCATGCTGGCGCCCGGCCTTGAAGCAAGCGCCGGCAACGGTGTGATCGCCCGCGCGCTGGACGCCGGTCTGCCGGTGCTCCACCTGCTGAACATCCGTGAACTCGCGGCGCGCGAAGGCATCGTGCTCGACAGCGCCCCGGGGCGCGTGGCGCCGGTCGCGGTCAACCCCTGGTGGTCGGTCATCGGCCTGCTGCTGTTTTTCGCGGTCGTATTGACGCACCGGCGCTGGCGCCTGCTATAGTCGTAAGCAGGATGCATGATTTACGCCGAATTGATGTTCCTCCCAAAGACCGCCCCCTGAAAGCCGATGTCCGGCTGCTGGGGGAACTGCTGGGCCAGGTGCTGGTAGAGCAGCACGGCGCCGAGTTGCTGGAAAAAGTCGAAAGCGTGCGCAAAGCGGCGATCCGGCAGCGCGAGATCGACAGCGAGTCGGGGCTGGACGAAGCACTGGGTCAACTGGGTCACGAGGACGTCATGCTCGTCGTCAAGGCCTTCGCCAGCTATCTTCGGCTGGCCAACCTCGCGGAAAAAACCCATCGGCTGCGGCGTCGGCGCGTATACCTGCGGGCGCAGGCCGGCGCGCAGCCCGGCAGTCTCGAACACGCTTTCGGACTGATGAAGCAACAAGGCGTTAGCCCCGAAGCGCTTGAAAAGGCAGTCAACGAACTGCGCATCCAGCCCGTTTTCACCGCGCATCCTACCGAGGCAACGCGCCGAACGATCCAGGAACGTGAATACGAGATTCTATTGCGCCTCGGCGAGTTGATGAACCCGGAACTGACACCGGACGAAGAACGGCTGGCCATGGAACGTATCCGGGCCGCCATGACGGTCACCTGGCAGACCCGCCTGGCGCCGCATCAGCGTCCGACGGTCGCGGATGAACTGGACAATATCCTTTTTTACCTGACCGATATTCTCTACCGGGTTACGCCGCTGTTTTACGAATCCCTGCGGTCGGCGTGGGAAGGGGATTTCGGCGCCTGTCCCGAGGATTTTCTGAGCGAGGAGATTCTGCGTTTCGGCTCCTGGGTCGGCGGCGACATGGACGGGAATCCGAACGTTACAGCCAAAACCATCCTGGCGACACTCGCGACGCAACGGGCCGTCATCATACGGCGCTACCTGCCGGACGTGCGCCGTCTCGGACGGTTTTTGAGTCAGTCCCTTACCGAGGCCGGGTTTTCCCCGGCGTTGCTCGATCGCCTCGACCTCTACCGCAAACGCTACCCGGAAATCGACCGTTCCATTCCGGAGCGTCTTCGCGACATGCCCTACCGCTGCCTGCTGCGCATGGTCGCCGCCCGGCTGGAAGCGACCCTGGCGGACGAGCCGCAAGCCTACCGGTCGGCCGAGCGCTTCGCCGCTGACATCCGGCTGGTCCGGGACAGCCTGGAGACGAACCGGGGCGCGCACGGCGGCATGTTCAGCGTCGATCGCCTGCTGCGCCGGATCCGCACCTTCGGTTTTCACCTGGCCACGCTGGACGTGCGCCAGGATGCCCTGCGTCACCGGGAGGTCATCGGGGAACTGCTGGGCATCGAAGACTGGCTGGAACGCAGCGGGCAGGACCGTGCAGAAGAACTGGCGCGAATGCTGGAAAGCGGTTCTTCGCCGCGCATCGAAGATGACGGCGTTTTGTCGGACGCGGCCCGTGAAACGCTCGAGGTGTTCCGGGCTCTTTGCACGGCCCGGGCAGACTACGGGGAGTCGGCCGTCGGCCTGTTCATCGTCAGCATGGCGCAGGGTGCGGAAGACGTGCTCGGCGTGCTGCTGCTGGCCGGGATCGCCAACCCCGGCGCGGAGGCCGGCCGTGCGCTCGACGTGGCGCCGTTGCTGGAGACCGTCGACGACCTGGAAGCCGGGCCGGGAATTCTGCGCGGCCTGCTCGATTTTCCGGCCTATCGCGAACACCTGGACGGGCGCGGACGCCGGCAAGTGGTCATGGTGGGCTACTCGGACAGCAACAAGGACAGCGGTATCGTGGCGTCCCGCTGGGCCCTGCACGAATCCCAGCGCAGGCTGACCGCGGCCGGTCGGGCGTCAGGTATAGATATCGTCTTTTTTCACGGTCGCGGCGGAACCGTGAGCCGCGGGGGCGGAAACCTGGTCAACGGGATTCTCGGGGCGCCGCCCGATACCGTCGGAGGCTTTTTGCGGCTGACGGAGCAGGGCGAGGTCATCAACCAGAAATACGGCATGCGCTTCCTGGCCGAGCGCAACCTGGAACTGGTGACCGGCGCAACGCTGTACCACACGATGGGCTTCGCAGCGCAGGGGTTGAGCGTCGGGGAGCAGGAAATCCTGGCGTTCATGGCCGATCGGTCGCGCCAGCATTTTCGATCCCTGGTGTACCAGGATCCCGGTTTCCCGGCGTTTTTTCGCGCCAGCACCCCGATTGACGTGATCGAGCAGCTCAACATCGGTTCGCGACCGGCTTCGAGGCGTTCAGGTGAGGGAATTGAGAATCTCAGGGCGATCCCCTGGGTGTTTTCCTGGGCCCAGGTGCGCGTGGGCTTTCCGGGCGTGTTCGGTTTCGGTACCGCTCTCGAGCAGGCGATTGATCGCTTCGGAATGGCCAGGGTTCGGGATTTGCTGGCGTCGCAGGTGTTTTTCCAGGCGATGGTCAGCGACGTCGAGATGGTGCTTGCGAAGTCCGACCTCGAAATCGGCGCCCGTTACGCGGCGCTCGCCGGTGCGGAGGGCCAACGCTTCCTGGCCGAGATCGAGGAAGAATTCGAGCGCGCCGAGCGCCGGATTCTCGAGTTGAAGCAGTTGGATCGGCTGCTGGACGATCAGCAGGTTCTGCAGCGCAATATTCGCCTGCGAAATCCGTACGTGGACCCTATCCACTACCTGCAGATCGGGCTTTTGCAGCGCTGGCGAGCGGGTGGCCGTTCCGACGACGGTCTGTTGGAGCCGCTCAAGGCCACCGTGAAAGGGATCGCGCTGGGTATCCAGAACACCGGTTGACGAAAGATAAGCGCTTCCAGCGCTTTCCTCACTCGCTCCGTCATTCCGGAATTTGCCAAAGGCAAATATCCGGAATGTTTTTGGGGTCAGAGTAAGGGACAAACCTCACTCCGTCATTCCGGAATTTGCCGAAGGCAAATATCCGGAATCTTTTTGGGGTCAGAGTAAGAGACTTACTCTGACCCTGGTCTGCCAATCTTTTGCGGGCTGGTCAGGCCCTCAAACTTCCTGCATAATACTGACCGACCGGACGGTCAGTTACAGGGAACGGCGAGCCATGGCATCCAGCAGTGCGAAACTTCGAGAAAATACCCCGTCGGCCGGGGAACAGGCGATTCTGAAAGCGGGCGTGAAGCTTTTTTCCCGTCATGGTTTCGATGGCGTCTCGATGCGTGCGGTTGCGCGCGAGGCCGCGGTGAGCAAATCGAATATCTACCACCACTTCGAGTCCAAGGAGGCGCTTTACCTGGCGATCATCAAGCACAGCGCCGATGCCGTTTCAGAGATGATCGAGAAACTGGCTGAAGGGCGCGGCGAACTGGATGCGCGCCTGCGCAAATTCACCCGCAGCCACCTGGAACATCTGTTTCGCAACGCGACCACCGTGCGCCTGGTCTTGCGCGAAGTGCTGAGCGGTACGACCCGTCTGCAGAAAGCGATGGTGGATCAGTTGATCGGTGGGCTGATTGAGCGCCTGGTCAGTATTTTTGAGAACGGCCAGAAAGCGGGTGTTCTGCGCAAGGGGTTCGACCCGGGGCTGTGCGCTTTCCTCGTGCTGGGCAGCAATCTTTTCTATTTCCAGACCGACAAGTTGCGTCAAATCGAGCCTTTGAACCGCTTTTCCCAGCCGCCCGAAGTGTTCAGTGAGCAGTTAACGGACCTGATGCTTCGCGGGATGCTGGCGGGCAGCCAGGAAGAGGTGACGGCATGACCGTGATCCATCGGCAGCACGTACTTACGGCTTTTGCCGCGATACTGCTCTCGGTCCTGCTGGGTGGTTGCGGCAGTGACGAGAATGCAGCCACCAACGGCGAGCGGGCCGTGACCGTGACCATCGCTCGTGTCGAGGAAAAAACCGTGCAGACCCGGCTTCGCTCGATCGGCCGCCTGGTCAGCCGCAACGCGCCGGTGCTGGCATCGGAAATCGACGCCAGGGTGATCGAAATTCTCGCAGACGAGGGCCAGCCGGTGCGGGAAGGGCAGGTGCTGGTGCGCCTGGATACGACGCCGTTCGAACTGGCCCGGCGCGAAGCACAGGCCGCGATAGACGTGCTGGAAGTCAGCATCGCCAACGAAGAGAAACGCGTGGCGCGCTACCGCGACCTCAAGGTTACGAACGCATTGCCGCAGGAGCGGCTGGACGACGCCGAGGCCAAACTGGCCGTAGACCGCGCGTCGAAGCTGGCCGCCGAGGCAAGGCTGGCAATTACCGAAGACCGGCTCACGAAATCGGAGATCCGCTCACCGGTGGACGGAACGATTGAACGCCGCCACGTATCTATCGGCGATTTCGCCTCCGCCGGTAAACCGGTCATGACCGTGAGCGACACCCTCAACCTCAGGGCCGAGCTGCCGTTTCCGGAAACCGTGGGGCACCTGCTGAGGCCTGGCCAGGGAATCGTCATGGAAAGCCTTCTGGCGCCCGGCCTGGAGCACGAAGCGGAGATCACCCGGCTGCGTCCCGACGTCGGCTCCATGAACCGCTCGCTGACCGTGCTCGTGGACCTGGACAACCCGGGCCCTTGGCGGCCCGAGGCGACGGTAAAGGCGACCGTGGTCGTGGACGAACGCCCCGGTGCATTGATCATTCCCGTTGCATCGCTGGTCGAACGTCCTTCCGGATCGGTGGTTTACCTGCTGGATGATGCGGCCGACAGCCGGGTCCGCGAGCAAACCGTCGAGCCGGGCGAACGCCAGAACGGAATGATCGAAATACTGGCTGGTCTCGAAGCCGGCCAGGTCGTGGTCCGTGACGGCGCTGCGTACCTCACCGATGGAGCAGCGGTCGAGGTCAGGGGCGACGATTCATGAGCGAAACGGGCGGACGGGAACAGGGCACAGCGCAACAGCAGCGGGCCGGAAAAAGCCTTCCCGGGTTTTTTATCGGCAGGCGGGTATTCGCCTACATGCTCTCCGGCGTGCTGCTGCTGTTCGGCTTGATCGCCTATGACCGCATCGGCGTCGATCGCTTTCCCAAAATCGATTTCCCGATCATCTCGGTGCAGACAATCCTGCCCGGCGCCAGCCCGGAAATCGTCGATTCCAGTATCGCCAATATCATCGAGACCACCGTCAACAGCGTCCCGGACATCGAGTTCATCCAGTCCACCTCGGCGCCCGGCGTCTCCCTGGTCATCATCCGTTTCGGCCTGGACAAGGACGTCGACGTGGCGTTCAACGAAGTCCAGGCGAAGGTCAACCAGGTGCTGCCGGAGCTGCCCGATGAAGCCGACCCGCCGGTGGTTGCAAAGGTCGAGTTCGGCGCCATGCCGGTGATGTGGCTGGCCCTGACCGGCGACCGCACCTTGCAGCAGCTCAACCAATATGCAAGAAATAATATTAAAAAAAGACTAGAAACCATTGATGGTGTTGGAGAAGTAAGGCTGGGTGGTGAAAGAAAACGAACCATCCGCGTCAATCTCGATCCCGATCGCATGGCCGCGTTCGGCATCGCGGCGAATGATGTTATCGGCGCTTTCATGGCGGAGCACATACGCATGCAGGGCGGCTTCCTGGTCGGCGGGCAGCAGGAAAAACTGGTCAAGCTGGACCTCGAATTCCATGACCCGCGCGAGCTGGAAGAAATGATCGTCGCCTATCCGCTGGGCGCGCCGATTCGCGTTCGGGACATCGCCACGGTAGAGGACGGGCTGGAAGACCGCCGCAAGTACGCGAGCTTCAACGGTCAGCCGACCGTGGGCATCGGTATCGTGAAAGTGGACAACGCCAACACGGTGGCCATCGTGCGCGAAGTCGAGCAGCGCCTGGAACAGGAAATCCTGCCGGCCCTGCCGGCCGGCATGAAACTCGAAGTGGCCTACAGCGATGCCGACCTGATCGAGGAAATCGTTGCGGCGCTCGAGGAGCATATTCTGCTCGGCACCCTGCTGACTGCGCTGGTCGTGCTGCTGTTCCTGAAAAATATCCCGTCGACGCTGATCATCGCCGCCGCCATTCCGGTTTCTCTGCTTGGCGCGGTCGCGGTGATGTATTTTGCCGGCTTCACGTTCAATGCCATGACGCTTCTGGGCCTGCTGCTGCTGATCGGTATCGTGGTCGACGATGCGATCGTTGTGCTCGAAAATATTTACCGGCAGATGGAACAGGGCGCGGAAGATCCGGTCGAGGCGGCCCGGGAGGGCAGCCGGCAGGTCGTGTTCGCGGTGCTCGCCGCCACGATGACACTGGTGTCGATCTTCGCACCCGTGATTTTCATGGAAGGCATTATCGGCAGTTTTTTCATGTCTTTCGCCGTCGTGGTGACGGTCGGCGTGCTGGTTTCCCTGTTTATTTCCCTGTCCCTGACTCCGGCGCTGAGCGCACGGTTCCTGTCGCACAACGAGCGTCACGGCAGGGTGTTTCGCTGGATCGAAAGCGCCTTCACGGCCCTGGACCGGAATTACCGGCGCTTGATCGCAGCCAGCCTGCAGCAGCGCAAGCGGGTCATTCTCGCGGCGTTTCTCGCCGTGCTCAGCAGCGGTTGGTTCTTCTCTCAGGTGGACAAGGGTTTCATGCCCGAAGAAGACGAGGGCCGCTTCATGGTCGCCGTAAAGGCGCCGCTCGGTTCCGGCATCGAATACACCGTGTCGAAACTTTCGGCCATCGAGTCGATACTTGCGGAGCACCCGGATGTGTCGGCCAGTTTTTCCGTGATCGGCGAAGACGCGGCCCGCCAGGTCAGCCAGGCCTCGGTGCTGGTCAATCTCGCGCACTGGAACGACCGCGACGTTTCCCAGGCCGACGTGATGGATTGGCTGCGCGGGCGACTGGCGGAAATACCCGGCGTGGAGACCTTCGTGACCGAGGTGCCGATGGTCGGGGGCATGCGCGGTGACCCGCTGCAGTTCGTACTGCGCGGCCCCAACCTGGCGCGGGTCGCGGAACTGGCAGCGGAGTTGAAACAGGAACTGATGACGAATCCCGGCATCGGAAACCTCGACCTGCTGCTGCAGCTTGACCTGCCGCAACTGGAGATGGTCCCGCGGCGCGAGCGGATCCGTGACCTCGGACTGACCACGCGCGACGTCGCGCTGGCGGTAAATGTCCTGTCCGGCGGATACGACGTGGCGCGATACAACGACGAACCCGGCGACGGCGAGCGCTACGACGTGCGGCTGAAAGCTGCCGAGGGCAACCTGCAGCAGGCGCCGGATCTGAGCAAGATCCACCTCAGGACGCCGGCGGGCGAACTGGTGCGCCTGGACAACCTGGTGGAAGTGACACAGAGCCTCGGACCGGCGGTGGTGCAGCGCTACGACCTGCAGTATTCGGCCCAGTTTCTCGGTACGCCGAAGATGGCCGAGGCCGCCGCGATCGCCTATGTCGAAGAAACGGCGGAGGCCATGCTGCCGCCGGGATACGGCGTGCGCATGATCGGCCGGTCCTCGGAATTCGGAAAAACCGTCTATTACATGCTGTTCGCTTTCGTCACCGCGATGATCCTGGTGTACATGGTCCTCGCCAGCCAGTTCAATTCCTTCCTGCAGCCCCTGGTGATCATGGTTGCGCAGCCGCTGGCGATCATTGGCGGGGTGGGCGCGCTGTGGCTGACCGGGCACTCGCTGAATATTTACTCGATGATCGGGCTGGTGCTGCTGGTCGGCCTGGTGGCGAAAAATTCCATTCTTCTCGTCGACCTCACCAACCAGCATCGTACCGAGGGCATGAAAATCGACGAAGCGCTCCTGGCGGCCTGCCCGGTACGAATGAGACCGGTGCTGATGACGTCGGCGACCATCATCCTGGCCCTGCTGCCGGCTGCGACCGGTCTTGGCGCAGGAGCCAGCACCAACGGCCCCCTGGCCGTGGCGGTGATCGGCGGCCTGGTCAGCTCGACCCTGCTGACCCTGGTCGTGGTGCCCGCCCTGTACTCGCTGGTCGAGCACCGGGTGAAGGAATCGTAGAGCTGACAAAAACATGGGGTCAGAGTAGCTTAGCTACTCTGACCCCGGTTTTACACCATCGGACGTTCGTTCACCCCTCGACTGTTACTTTGTACTCAATCCCCCTTGCCTCGAGCCCTTTGCGC
>JAZBPJ010000023.1:0-38238 GCA_036351575.1 Lysobacterales bacterium
ACACCGTCGACCGTCAGGCTGTTGTAGCGCGGGTTGGCGCCGTTGCACTGAACCGCGTCGATATCACCTCGTCCCTGGTCGATATAGATACGGGGGTCCTGCTGAATGATGTCGTTGATGTTGCGGTTGACGGACGGCGAGTCCTGCAGTGTCGTCAGGTCGAACAGCGCTGCCGGGCCAACCGCGACGTCGGCGACGTCAACCTGCTGACCGGTGACCATCACCTCTTCAACGGCATTGAGTGAATAGTTCATGACCTCGGTCTGACCGACCGCGAGTGAAAATTCCTGCGAGGCTGCGCCGCCCAGTCCGGGGGCGGTTACCGAGATGGTGTGCGGAACACCGGCTGGCAGGTTACGTACGCTGTAAAAACCGCTGTCATCGGTGACCACGGTGCGGCTGCGGCCCGTGCCGGGGTTGATGATCATGACTTCTGCATTCGCCACCGGAGAACCGTTCGGACCAAGAATGGTGCCGCGGACCTGGGCGGTGGTTTCCTGCGCAAAGGCCGTTGTGGCGACAAGTCCGGTGCTTAGCGCACCGGCGACTGCCACGACGACTGCTTTGCGGGCAAATCGCTGTGCAAGAGATCTTTTCATTAGGGATGCTCCTCAGGGGGTGACCAATAACGATAAATTAACCAGACTTCATTACAGGATTGTGTCCGTACGGGTGCGGCAATGGTTTTAGTCTTTAATTGTTAAATTATCGTGCGAAGTGTAAACCATGCCGCACAAAAAATCAGTGTCAAATTCACACAAAGTTTCAGCTGCTGCGACGCTTGCGTTTCCGGGGACAGCTGTGGTGAGATACTCGGCCTTTACGGCCTCTTGTTTGGCCGAAAAAAAAAGCTTTTTTGTCACCGAGTTACAAGGAGAAGTTCATGTCCGCAGCATCCGTCAGCACTCGCGTATACCCGGCCGGAATGCTGAATACACTCAGTCGCGAAGAAGTCGAAAGGCTGCAGGACGTAACCCGGGGCGACCTGGCCGAACTCGTTCGGCGCTGCTCGCTCGCGGTTTTGAACAGCGGCAACGAAAGCGACGATGCCGAGGCGCTGCTCGAGCAGTACCGCGATTTCCAGGTCGAGGTTCAGCAAGTCAATCGCGGGCTGCGCCTGCAGCTGACTCGTGCGCCCGGCAGCGCCTTCGTCGACGGCCGTATTATCGAGGGTATCCGCGAGCAGATTTCCGCGGTCATCCGGGACCTGGTTTACTACGACAGCGAGATCCGCAACGACCCCAACCACGATCTTTCCAGGGGCACCGGCATCACCAGCGCCGTGTTTGAAATCCTGAGGAATGCCGGCACTTTTATACCGGAAGTCGAGCCCGACCTGGTCGTCTGCTGGGGCGGCCATTCGATCGTGCGCGAGGAGTACGAGTACACCAAGGTCTGCGGCTACCAGCTCGGCCTGCGTAAACTCAATATCATCACGGGCTGCGGCCCGGGCGCCATGAAAGGGCCGATGAAAGGCGCAACCATCGGGCATTCCAAGCAGCGCAAGAAAAACGGCCGCTACATCGGGGTGACCGAGCCGGGCATTATCGCAGCCGAGTCGCCCAACCCGATCGTGAACAACCTGGTCATTCTCCCGGACATCGAAAAGCGGCTCGAGGCCTTCGTGCGGCTCGGTCACGGCATCGTGGTTTTCCCCGGCGGAGCGGGCACGGCCGAGGAAATTCTTTACCTGCTCGGTGTTCTGCTCAATCCCGCCAACGCGGATACGCCGTTTCCCCTGGTGCTCAGCGGTCCGGCGAGCGCGGCGCCGTATTTCGAACAAATTGACGCCTTCATTCGCCTGACGCTCGGCGAACAGGCGGCCTCGCGCTACCGTATCGTGATCGATGACCCGGACGAGGTATCCAGCTACATGAAAGAGGGCCTGGAGCGCGTGCGCCGTTACCGCATTCGCACCAACGACGCCTTTTATTTCAACTGGCTGCTGAAAGTCGACGAGGCCTTCCAGCATCCCTTTGAGCCGACCCACGAAAACATGCGGGCCCTGGAGCTGAGCCGCGACCTGCCGACCCACGTCCTGGCCTGCAACCTGCGCAAGATGTTTTCCGGAATCGTGGCCGGCAACGTGAAGCCGGACGGCGTGCGGGCGATTCGCGAACGCGGCCCTTTCGAGATTCACGGCGACGCCGAGATCATGGAATCCCTGGACGAACTGCTGGGCGGTTTCGTACGCGACAACCGCATGAAGCTGCCAGGCGGCAAGGCCTACGAGCCCTGCTACCGGCTGGTGCGTTAAAGACCAAAGTCATCGTTGCGATATGTCTTTTACAGGGACGCTCAAGCACGTCCGTGTGTCGCTTCGTGAAAAACGTCCTGTTTTTCAGACCCGGTAAAAGACATACCGCAACTCCGACCGTGGTGGCCGGGCAAAGGATGAGTTACAGAACTCTCAAGATGCTCATTCTTCGAATCAACGCGCTGGATTATTTCAAGCGCGCCAAGCGCTGACCCATCAGCACCGGGTCGCCCGGTTCGAAGGCATCCATCGTGGTGATCGCATCGGGCGGCAACAGCGTGATCACCGTCGAACCCATGTTGAAGCGCCCCATTTCCTCGCCTTTCGCCAGGTGGATGTCGCGCCGTGACCAGTCGGTCACCTGCACGCGGCGGGTTCGCGGCGGCGTCACGGTGCCGGACCACACCGTGCCGATGCTGGACACCAGCATGGCGCCGACCAGCACGACGGCCATTGCTCCGTGCGCGGTCTCGAACAGGCAGATTACACGCTCGTTGCGGGCAAACAGGTTCGGCACCTGGCGCACAGTGCCCGGTGAAACGCTGAACGCCCGGCCGGGGACGTGAATCATGCGCAGCAGTCGGCCGTCCGTCGGCATGTGGACACGATGGTAGTCGCGAGGCGACAGGTAAATGGTGTGAAAGAAACCATTCGTGAAGCGCCGGGCGTCCGGGTCATGGGCAAGCAGGTCTCGCGTCGCGTAGTGATGGCCCTTGGCCTGCAGGATGCGGTCCGCGGTGATCCTTCCGCACTGGCTGATGCGGCCGTCGCTGGGGCAGACCAGCGCATCCGGCGCGGGATCGACCGGCCGGGCGCCGGCTTTCAGTTCGCGCGTGAAGAAATCGTTGAAGTGCTCGTACTCGGCATAGGTCTGGCGCCCGGCTTCGTTCCAGTCGATGCCGGCGATTCCGCCGACCACGGTGATCAGGGTATTTTTGACCGGCTTGAAACGGATGCGCATCAAGCGGTACACCAGGCCCGAGAGCAGGTGGTGGGGCAACAGGTACTGCAGACCGGAAAACAGTTTATCTAACATTTACTTGAGCTCCAGGCCATTTTCTGACCTCGATTTTCGACTATTGGCCACAGCGCTGCCGTGTTCAGCTCGATTATACTTGTTGCCTGGTTGCAGCGGGTCCTGAGGGCGTTAACGGTATGCAGAAAAATCTGAGCCTGGAGGCATGGATCGAACGCATCACGCAGCGGTTTGATGCGGCCGGCCTGCATTTCGGGCACGGCACCGACAACGCCGGTGACGAAGCGGCCTGGCTGGTGCTGCACGCAGCCGGTGCGCCCCTCGACGGCAGCTTCGAGGACTGGGAAATGCGAGTCGACGAGGTGGCGGCGCGGGAAATCGAGCGGCTGGCCGACCTGCGCTGCAAAACCGCCATTCCGCTGGCTTACCTGCTGGGCAGGGCCTGGTTTGCCGGGCTCGAATTTGAAGTTGACGAGCACGTGCTGGTGCCGCGTTCGCCGATCGCCGAGCTGGTCCGCGAAGGGTTTGGGCCGTGGGTCGATGCGGACCGGGTTGAGCGGATCCTGGACCTCTGCGCCGGCAGCGGCTGTATCGGTATCGCCACCGCGGTGCATTTGCCGCGCGCGCGGGTCGATCTCGCTGATATCAGCCGGGAGGCGCTGGCGGTGGCGCAGCGGAACGTTGCGCGGCATGGCGTCGGGGATCGCGTTCGCATTTATGAATCGGACCTGTTCGACTCGATACCGGCATGCGAATACGACCTGATCACCTCCAATCCCCCTTATGTGCCCGCTGCGGCAATGGAACGGTTGCCCGCCGAATACCGGGCCGAGCCCGGCATCGGCCTCGTTTCCGGTTCTGACGGCCTGGATGCGCCGCTGGCTATCCTGCTGGACGCGGCGCGATTTCTTTGTGAGGATGGCGTCTTGATCTGCGAGGTGGGCGAAAGCGAGGAACGCCTGTCATCGGTATTGCCCGGCGTGCCGTTTACCTGGCTGGAATTTGCGCATGGCGGCAGCGGCGTGTTCCTGCTGACGCGCGAGGAATTGCTGGCGGCGGCCCCGCACGTGGCCGCGGCCCTGGAAAAGAGAAACCATGTCACATAATCGATTCGGACAGTTGTTCAGCGTAACCACCTTCGGCGAGAGTCATGGGCCGGCCATCGGCTGCGTCATCGACGGCTGCCCCCCGGGGCTGGAAATCAGCGCCGAGGAAATCCGCCTGGAGCTCGAACGACGCGCCACGGGAAAAAGCCGTCACACCTCGCAGAGGCGCGAAAAAGACGACGTGCAGATTCTTTCCGGCATGTTCGAAGGCAGGACCACCGGCACGCCGATTGCGCTGGTGATCGAGAACACCGACGCGCGTTCGCGCGATTACGAAAACATCAAGCGTCAGCTTCGACCGGGACACGCCGATTACACCTATTGGAAAAAGTACGGCTTTCGGGATTACCGCGGGGGAGGGCGCTCTTCAGCGCGCGAGACCACGATGCGCGTGGCGGCCGGGGCGCTGGCCCGCAAGTGGCTGAAACAGGAGTTCGGGATCGGGATTCAGGGCTGGCTGGCGCAACTGGGTCCGCACCGCACCGACCGCAACATGGACTGGGACAGCATCGACGACAATCCGTTTTTCTGCCCCGACCCGGAGATGGTGCCGGTGCTCGAAGAGTACATGGACGCGCTGCGCAAATCGGGCGACTCGACGGGTGCGCGCGTGAACGTCATCGCCCGCAACGTGCCGGCCGGCCTGGGTGCGCCGGTATACGGCAAGCTCGACGCGGACCTGGCCGCTGCGATGATGAGCATCAACGCCGCCAAGGGCGTCGAAATCGGCGCCGGGTTCGACTGCGTGTCGCAGATGGGCACCGAACACCGGGACGAGATGACAGCCGAGGGGTTTATCGGTAACCATGCAGGCGGCATCCTGGGCGGCATCTCGAGCGGACAGGACGTGATCGTCAGCACGGCGTTCAAGCCGACATCGAGCTTGCGCATCCCCTGCCGGGGGCTGGACATCGACGGCAACGAGGTAGAGATCGTAACCAAGGGCCGTCACGATCCCTGCGTGGGCATCCGCGCGACGCCGATCGTCGAAGCCATGATGGCGATCGTGTTGATGGACCATGTTCTGCGCCATCGCGGACAGATTGGAAAAATAAATAAATAACAGTTGGATATAGTCATATAATGAGAGATAACATTAATATAGCCGTGGTTGGTGCGACCGGCGCGGTGGGCGAGGTCATGCTGTCGATCCTGGCTGAGCGCGGCATCGATGCAAAGCGGGTGACCGCGCTGGCGAGCGAACGGTCCGCCGGTGACGACGTGGAGTACGGCAGCCGCCACCTGATCGTCGAGAACCTCGAAACCTTTGATTTCAGCAATACCGACTACGCTCTTTTTTCCGCCGGCGGAGGGGTCAGCGAAAAATATGCGCCGCTGGCGTCCGCGGCCGGCGCAATCGTGATCGACAATACATCGGCTTTTCGTTACGTGGACGATATTCCGCTGGTTGTGCCCGAGGTCAACGCGCACATGCTCGATGGCCTGGGGCCGGGAGCGATCGTTGCGAACCCCAATTGCTCGACGATCCAGATGCTGGTCGCGCTGGCGCCGATCCAGCGCGAGGCGGGCATCGACCGCATCAACGTGGCGACCTACCAGTCGGTATCCGGCGCCGGCGCCAGCGCGTTGCGGGAGTTGGCCGAGCAGACCATCGAACGGCTGAACTTTCAGCAACCGACGCTCAATAAATTCCGTCAGCCCATCGCCTTCAACGTGCTGCCGCAGATCGACACCCTGCAGGACAACGGTTACAGCCGGGAAGAAATGAAAATGGTCTGGGAGACACAGAAAATATTTGAAGATCCCGGGATCCGGGTCAATGCGACGGCGGTGCGCGTACCGGTGTTTTACGGTCACTCCGAGGCGGTTCACCTCGAGACCCGGGATGAGATCAGCGTGGAACGCGTTCGGGAACTGTTGCTCGCCGCCGACGGGGTCGAGTTCCTGGATGACGAGGACCTGGCGCACCCGACCGCGGTCACGCACGCCGCCGGAAACGACCCGGTCTATGTCGGGCGGCTGCGACGCGATATTTCGCACCCACGGGGTATAAACCTCTGGGTCGTGGCCGATAACATTCGCAAGGGCGCCGCGCTCAATGCCGTACAGATCATGGAGCGCCTGGAGCAGAACCGCGGCGCAACCGGTTAAAAGAGTAGAATCACTGGCTGAGCAATCGTAGAATCGCAGGAGTTACGGGCAGTATCCCGGCACCCGGACGGCTACCCGTCCCGGTCTTCTACCAGTCAGGGAATGACGGAGGGTCACCATGAAATACACATCCCGCATCAGTGCAACGGCCTTGATGGCGGCGGCAGGTCTGTTATCCAGTCCCGCCGCGCTGGCGCTTGGCCTGGGCGACCTAACGGTCGAATCCTACCTGGGACAACCGCTGCAGGCGCGTATCGAGCTGCTGACCCGGGAGAACGACGATCTCGCCTCGGTCACTGCGAGGCTGGGCTCGGCCGAGGATTATGAACTGATCGGTGCCAGCCTGGATGACATCGCCGTGCCGGTCCGCTTCAGTGTCGAGGATGCGGACGGCGACGCCTTTCTGCAGGCCAGCAGCAGGCTGCCGGTCACCAGCCCGGTGGTGCGGTTGATCGTCGAGGTCAACTGGGCGAGCGGGCGCATGCTGCGCGAATACACGATCTTTCTCGATCCGCCGACCGTCAGCGATACCGCTCCGCCGCCGCCCCGTATCGACGTGCGCGAGACGGCGGCGCCCGCTCCCGCAGCGCCTGAACCGGTCGCAAGCGATAGCGCAGCGCCCCGGGAAGCCCCGCGCGAGCGGTCCGCGCCGGATCCCGAGCCGGTCCGAAGCGTGGGCGGCCGGGAATACGGCCCCGTGGCCAGCGGAGAGACGCTTTGGGGTATCGCCAACGACTGGGCCGAGGGAACCGGGCTAAGCGTCAACCAGGTGATGATCGCGATTCAGCGCGAAAACCCCGATGCCTTCCTGCGCGGCAACATCAACCTGCTCAAGCGCGGAGCGATCCTGCGGCTGCCGTCCAGCGCCGCGGTCGAGCGTGTTTCCCGCTCCGATGCCTACCGCGCCGTCGTCGAACAGGAAGAGGAATTCCGCGGCGTTCGCAGCGCGCCGCAACCCGTGGCGGAAACGGTTCCGCTGTTGTCGGAAGATCGCGTGACCGAGGCTGCTGCGGAATCGGCTCCGGCGCGCGAAGAAGAGACGGCTGCCGAAGAAATTGTCGAGGCCGCCGAGGAAATCGCAAACGAGATCGTTTCTGAACTCGAGAGCGACGCGCCCGCGGCCGTCGATACCGATGCCGTGGAAAGCGCCGCGGCCCGGGACCAATTGGAACTGGTTCCGCCGTCGGAGGCGAGTGAACTCGACAGCAGTTACGGGTTCGAGGAAAGCAGCGAGGATGTCGAGGCCGGGATGTCGGTTCAAGCCTTGCGCGAAAACCTGGCGCGCACGGAAGAAGAACTGATCACGCGCGAGCAGCAGAACGAGTACCTGCAAAACCGCATCCAGGAACTCGAGGCCGAGCTCGAGGCCGCCCAGTCCGCCGAGGTTGCCGATGGCGAACTGGCCGCCATGCAGCAGAGGCTGCGCGAAGAACGGCTCCAGCAACAGTCCGACGCGGTCGAAAAGCCCTGGTGGGAACGCTTCGGCGTCTGGCTGCTCGGCCTGCTGGTGCTGGCGGCCGCCATGGCGGCCTGGTTGTTCAGCGGCCGCCTGCGGGCAGCAAAACGGGGCGGCACGCCCGATACCGTCAAGGAAATAACTGACGAGGCCGAAGACGTGCTGCGCGTGCTCGAGGACAGGCCGCCCGCCACCCCGCGGACGCAGGCGTTTGAGCCCGATCCCGGAATCGAGGTCGTTTACGAAGAGGCGCCGAAAACAGACCAGGCCTTCGAAGGGTCCGCGAAAGAGCCGGCCGCCGAGGAAGCAGGTGAGAGAGAGGCAGAAAGCGAGGCGGCCGAAGCGGAGACTTCCGACCCCGAGATCCAGCTCGACCTGGCGCGCGCCTACATTTCGATGGGTGACAAGGAAGCGGCCAGCGTCATTCTCGAGGAAGTGGTCAACAACGGCAACGAGGAACAGCAGGCGGAAGCCCGCAAAATGCTGGACCTGATTTAAGCGGCTACGCCTGTTGCGTTACGCCATCGGTATCGAGTACGACGGAAGCGGGTTCCTGGGCTGGCAGATACAGCGCCAGGAGCCGACCGTGCAGGGCGTGCTGGAGGCCGCACTGGCGCGGGTGGCGAACCACGAGGTTCGCGTCACCGCCTGCGGGCGCACCGATTCAGGCGTTCACGCATTGTGCCAGGTGGCGCACTTCGATTCTTCCGCCGATCGTTCAGAACGCTCCTGGGTGCTCGGGCTCAACAGTCATCTGCCCGCTGGCGTCAGCGTGCTCTGGGCGCGGCCGGTCGATGAGGAGTTTCATGCCCGGTTCAGCGCTTTCGCCCGCAGTTATCGTTACCGGATACTCAACCGCTGGATCCGGCCAGGGCTGGAAAACAGCCGGGTCAGCTGGATTCGCCAACCCCTCGATGCCGAGCGCATGAACGCGGCGGCCGGCAGCCTGCTGGGCGAGCATGATTTTTCCTCTTTCCGCGCGGCGAACTGCCAGGCGACGCATCCGGTGCGCGAAGTGCAGGAGATCTCGGTGCGGCGCGACGGCGACGAACTGTGCCTGGATGTGACCGCCAACGGTTTTCTCTATCACATGGTCCGCAATATCGCCGGCAGCCTGATACGCGTGGGGACCGGTGAAGCGTCGGTCGACTGGGTTGCTGAATTGCTCGCGGCCCGTGACCGCACCCTGGCGGCGCCCACCGCTTCTCCCGAAGGACTGTATTTCATTGGCGCGCGATTTCCGCGACACTATGCGCTTCCGGATGGAGCGATCGCGTTTCCGCGTGGCAAAGGACTTACATGACAACGACCCGGGTGAAAATCTGCGGCCTGACCCGGCCGCAGGACGTTGACGCTGCCGTCCAGGCCGGTGCGGACGCCATTGGTTTTGTTTTCTCGCCGCGCAGCAAGCGCTGCGTCGGGCTGACGGAAGCGGCGCGTCTGGCCGCGCGCGTACCGGCTTTCGTCGCGCGGGTCGGGCTGTTCCTCGACCAGGACGCCGAGGCGGTCGAACGGGTTCTCGATGCGGTGCCGCTCAGCCTGTTGCAGTTTCACGGGCGCGAGGAGCAGGCCTTCTGCAAGCGCTTCGGGCGACCCTATATCAAGGCATTGGGCATGGCTGCGCCGGACGCGATGTCGCTGGCGGCACACTACCCGGATGCAGCGGCGCTTTTGCTGGACAGCCATGAACCCGGCGGATTGGGCGGAACCGGCAAGACCTTTGCCTGGGACGCGATACCGGAAACGGGGCGCCCCGTGGTGCTGGCGGGTGGACTGACGCCGGAAAACGTCGCTCGCGCGGTACGAACCGTCAAGCCCTGGGCCGTCGACGTATCCAGCGGCGTGGAAACCGAACCGGGCGTTAAAAGCGCGGTCCGAATGAGAGCATTCATAAGAGAGGCAAAACGTGAGACTTGAGACAGACACGGCCGGCCGGTCGGTATCTGAGCCCGACGACCGGGGCCATTTCGGGCCCTACGGCGGAATGTACGTATCGGAAACGCTGATCCATGCCCACGAGGCGCTGGCGGAAGCATATTTCCGCTGGCGCGAAGACGACGAGTTCATGGCGCGCTTTGACGCCGACCTCGCGAATTATGTCGGGCGGCCTTCGCCGATCTACCATGCGCGGCGCCTGAGCGCGATGGCGGGAGGCGCGCGCATCCTGCTCAAGCGCGAGGACCTCAACCATACCGGCGCACACAAGATCAACAACACCGTCGGGCAGGCGCTGCTGGCCGAGCACATGGGCAAGGAACGCATCATCGCCGAGACCGGCGCCGGCCAGCACGGCGTGGCCTCGGCAACAGTCGCCGCGCGAATGGGCAAGCAGTGCGTGGTTTACATGGGCGAGGTCGACGTGCGCCGCCAGGCGATCAATGTGTTCCGCATGAAGTTGCTCGGTGCGGAAGTGCGCGCCGTGACTTCGGGCAGCAAAACGCTCAAGGACGCGCTCAACGAAGCGATTCGGGACTGGGTGACCAACGTTGACGATACTTTTTACATCATCGGCACCGTGGCCGGCGCGCACCCGTACCCGGTGATGGTCCGGGACTTCAACGCCGTGGTCGGCCGCGAGGCGCGCCGCCAGATGATCGATCAGTACGAAACGCTGCCCGACGCCCTGGTGGCATGTGTCGGCGGCGGTTCGAATGCACTGGGTTTGTTCCATCCTTTCATTCCGGACGCGGACGTCAGGATGTATGGCGTCGAAGCCGCCGGCCACGGTCTGCACACCGCGCAGCATGCGGCTTCACTGTGCGCCGGCCGCCCCGGCGTGCTGCACGGCTGCCGCACCTACGTCATGGACGATGAAAACGGCCAGATCGAACACACGCACTCGGTATCGGCAGGCCTGGACTATCCCGGTGTCGGTCCCGAGCATGCCTGGCTCAAGGATACCGGCCGCGCGCAGTACGTGGGCGTGACGGACAAAGAAGCCATGGAAGGATTTCACGCGCTCAACCGCTGCGAGGGCATCCTGCCGGCGCTGGAGAGCAGCCACGCCATAGCCTACGCGATGAAACTCGCGGCCGGCATGCGGCCCGACCAGATCGTGCTCGTCAACCTGTCCGGTCGAGGTGACAAGGACGTTCAGACGGTCGCAGAACTCGAGGGGATCGAACTATGAGCAACCGGATCGATCGCTGTTTCGAGAAACTGGCCGAGTCCGGCCGGACGGCGCTCATTCCTTTCATCACGGCCGGGGATCCCGAGCCGGACTGGACGGTCGATATCATGCACGCGCTGGTGCAGTCGGGCGCCGACCTGATCGAACTGGGCGTACCGTTTTCGGACCCGGCCGCGGATGGCCCGGTGATCCAGAAATCGAGCGAACGCGCTATCGCAAAAGGTGTTTCGCTGGGCTGCGTGCTCGATTACGTGCGCCTGTTCCGGGAAAACGATCCGGACACCCCGCTTGTGCTGATGGGTTATCTCAACCCGATCGAACGCCGCGGTTACGACCGCTTCGCCACGGATGCCGCTCAGGCGGGCGTCGACGGCGTGCTGCTGGTCGACTGTCCGCCCGAGGAAATGGGCCTGCTGCGCGATGGTTTCGACAAGGCCGGAATTCATTCCATCTGCCTGGTGGCGCCGACCACGACCGAGGAGCGCATGGAACGCATCGGCCGCCAGGCGGGCGGCTACCTTTATTATGTTTCGTTCAAGGGGATCACGGGCGCCGACCGGCTGGACGCTTCCACGCTGTCGCAACCGCTTGAAAAACTGCGCCGGCACAGCGGTGTGCCGGTGGCGGTCGGTTTTGGAATAAAGGACGCCGAGAGCGCGGCAGCCGTTTCCGGCAGCGCCGACGGCGTGATCATCGGCAGCGCGCTGGTCGAGACGCTGGCAGGAGCTGAATCCGCGGCGGACGCGGCCGATCGCGCACGGGGGTTTCTTGCACCGGTGCGCGCCGCAATGGACAATACGGCCCCATGAGCTGGTTGCAGAAATTAATGCCTTCCCGCATACGCACCGAGGGCGGAAGCAAGCGCAACGTTCCGGAGGGACTGTGGAGCAAGTGCAGCAGCTGCACGGCCGTTCTGTACCGTCCGGAGCTGGAGCGCAGTCTCAACGTCTGCCCCAAGTGCGGAATGCACATGCCGATCAGCGCGCGGGCCCGGCTGGACCTGTTTCTCGACCCGGACTCGATACGTGAAATCGCTGCCGGCCTGGAAGCTTCCGATCCGCTGAAGTTCAAGGACAGCAAGAAATACCGCGACCGAATAACGGCAGCCCAGAAGAAAACCGGCGAAAACGATGCGCTCATCGCGGCGTCCGGCAAGCTGCATGGACGGGGCATCGTCGTCTGCGCCTTCGAGTTCGGCTTCATGGGCGGCTCGATGGGCTCCGTCGTCGGTGAGAAGTTTGCGCGGGCCGGCCAGCAGAGCCTCGAGACCCGTGCCCCGTTGGTGTGTTTTTCAGCCACCGGAGGTGCGCGCATGCAGGAAGGCCTGTTCTCATTGATGCAGATGGCCAAGACCAGCGCCGTGCTGGGTCGTCTAGCCGAAGCCGGCGTTCCCTTCATCTCCGTTTTGACGCATCCGACCACCGGTGGAGTGTCTGCCAGCCTGGGCATGCTGGGTGATGTGAATATTGCCGAGCCCGGTGCCCTGATCGGGTTCGCCGGACCGCGCGTGATCGAGCAGACCGTACGTGAAAAGCTGCCCGAGGGCTTCCAGCGCAGTGAGTTCCTGCTTGAAAAAGGCGCGGTGGACATGATCGTCGACCGGCGTCATATGCGTGATGAAATTTCCCAGTTGATCGATCTGCTGACGGGCGGAAGGCGCCCCAAAACGGTCAGCGGTGAACTCGTCGCTTCCTGATACTTCATCCGCCCCGGCGCTGCCGAAAACCCTCGACGGCTGGCTCAGGCTGATCGAGCGCCGCCACCACACGGCGGTGGATCTCGGGCTGGACCGCTGCGCGGCCGTCTGGCGAAGGATGGGTTCCCCCATGCCGGGTCAGCAGGTGTACGTCGTTGCCGGGACCAACGGCAAGGGCTCGACCGTTGCCACTTTGTGCAGCCTGCTGGACAGTCTCGGCTACCGCATCGGCAGCTATACCACGCCCCACATCCACGAATACAACGAACGTGTCCGGCTCGGGCGCCAGGTGGTCGATGACCAGACGCTGGTGAACGCGTTCGAGCAGGTAGAGGCCGCGCGCGGTGATACCAGCCTGAGTTATTTCGAATTCGGAACCCTGGCGGCGATCCGCATCCTGGCCGACCATGGGCTCGACTTCGCCGTTATGGAGATAGGCCTTGGCGGGCGTCTCGACGCAGTGAATGTGCTGGACTCCGATTGCGCGGTGATCACGCCGATCGGGCTCGATCACCAGGAGTACCTGGGCCCGGACCTGGACTCCATCGGCCGTGAAAAAGCCGGCATCATGCGGCCCGGAAAAGCGGTGGTCTGCGGAGACCCGAACCCGCCGTCCAGCGTGGTTGCCACGGCCAGGGAACTGGCTGCGCCGATGCGCGTCATCGGACGTGACTTTTCCATCGAACCCGGTGAGCAGTCCGCGCTCTACCGGGTTGGCGGCAAGGTGCTGGAACTGCCGCTGCCGGTCCTGTACGGAGGACACCAGCTCAACAACGCTGTGACGGCGTTGGCCGCCCTGCTGGAACTGGTTCCCGAGGCGTCGTTGCAGCCCGACAAACTGGCCCATGGCCTGCGTTCGGTTGACCTGAAAGGCCGGCTGGAACGGGTGAGAGAGTATCCGAGCGTCTGGATCGACGTCGGCCACAATCCGCTGGGAGCCCGCGTCGTGGCGCGGGCGCTGAGCAAGCGGGGCGGCAACGGCGGTCAGTGCATCCGCTGCGTGCTCGCGATGCTGGCGGACAAGGACGCCGCGAAAGTGGCGCGGGAACTGTCACGGGTCGTTAGCCACTGGTATTGCGCGGGTCTGGACGGCGATCGCGGTCAGTCGGGCCGCCGTCTTGCAGGGCGCGTAGGGAATGCCGTTCGGGGCGCCAGCGTGCGGGTATTCGACCGTGTCGAGGAAGCGCTGAGCGCTGCCCTCGTGGAGGCGCAGCCGACGGACGCGGTGCTGGTTTTCGGCTCTTTTCATACCGCCGACGAAGCCCGTCGCATGATGGTAAACTGGCCATCCATTGAACGGCTGGAAGAGTGAGCTGACCGCATGGATATTGCGCTGAAGCAGAGGCTGGTCGGTGCGAGCGTGCTGGTCGCACTGGCCGTGGTAGTCATTCCCATGCTGCTTGGCGGGCGGCCGGAAGACCCGGCCGATACCCGTCGCATCGAGGTGCCGGAGCCGCCTTCCGGAACGAAATTCGAAACCCGTCGGTACCCGGTCGGCGAGAAGGTTCAGCCGGCGCAGACGGAACCGGCCCCGGTCATCAACCTGCCCGAACCCGAACAGGTGTCTGAAGAAACGCTCACGGAACAGGCAGACGCGCAAACGCTTGCCGATGACCCGCCATCGCAGGCAGATGTTTCCCCGGCTGCCGGCGAGACGGATGAGAGCATTGTAAAAGAGGTCGCCGGGCCAGGAATCACAACCCGGGAGCCCGGCCCGGTCGATGCGCCTGCCGCCAGCGGACGGTACCTGGTGCAGGTCGCCAGTTTTCTGTCGAAAAACCGTGCCGAGGCGATCGGAGGGCAGTTGATCGAAGCGGGGTATGCGCTGCAGTCGGATACCGTGACCGCGGATGCCGGAACCCTGTACCGTGTTCGCGTCGGCCCCTTCGCAACGGAAAACGAGGCCTATAGCGCGGTTGCCGCCATAAAATCAGAACTGGGCGACGTGAAACCGCGCATCGTGGACCTTGAACCCAGCCAGTCTGCGCCGGTCACGCAGCCCTCGGACCCGATGGTTCGCTGGGTGGTTCAGGTCGCCGTGTTGTCCAGCGCGGGCAAGGCGGACGAACTGGTCGCACAGCTCAAGCTCGAAGGCCTCGAAGCTTACCGGGAAACCATCGAGCGCAACGGCTCGCAGATGCACCGCGTGCGCGTCGGGCCGTTTATCGAACGCGAGGCAGCCATTCGTGTCGATGAACTGATCGGGCAGCGCTTGTCGATCGATGCCATGGTCATGAGCGCCGACTGAACGTGTTTCCTGCTGCGTCATTGCGATATTCATGATCTGGACGGACTACGCCATTCTCGCGCTCATTGGCCTTTCGGTGCTGGTGGGCGTTTTTCGCGGTTTCATCAAGGAAGTCTTCTCCCTGTTCGTGTGGGCGGCGGCGTTCCTGGTGGCCTACCATTTCTCCGGTGACGTGGCGCAGCTGATGGAACAGGCCGTGACCCTGCCGTCGGCCAGACTGGCCATGGGGTTTGCCGGCCTGTTTATCGCCGTCCTGCTGGTCGGGGGGCTGATCAACTACCTGCTGGGAAAACTCGTGCAGACCACCGGCCTGAGCGGCACGGACCGTTTGCTTGGCGGCGTGTTCGGGGCCGCGCGCGGCCTGGCGCTGGTCGTGGCGCTTCTGCTGGTCAGCGGTTTCACGCCGATACCGGCCGACCCCTGGTGGAAAGAATCGGCCACGATCCAGCGCCTCATGCCGCTGGTTGAATGGAGTGCGGACCTGCTGCCGGATAACGTCGCCGAGCACCTGGACTTCGAACCTGGCGACGAGGAAGCCGAGGCTGATGAAAGTTCCAAAGAGGACGTTTGAGGTGCAGGCTTTCAGCAAAAAATGAAAAAGGCGAGCGGATTCCGCACCGGGTCGGAAGCGCTGGCGGCAAATGGGTTAGAATGCGCGCGTGATCGCATTCAGTTGCTTAATCGGGGACGTCTGAAATGTGCGGAATAGTCGGGATGGTCGGCAAAAAACGGGTCGGGCCTGCCTTGTACGACGCATTGACAATGCTGCAGCACCGCGGCCAGGACGCCGCGGGTATCGCCACGCTGGACGGGATCAGGATCAGCCTGCACAAGAACAACGGCCTGCTGCGGGACGTTTTCCTTCCCGAACACATGGCGGCACTCAGGGGAAACGCCGGTATCGGTCACCTTCGCTACCCGACGGCCGGCCTGGACGACTCTTCCGAAGCACAACCTTTTTACGTCAACTCGCCCTATGGCATCGCGCTGGGCCACAACGGCAACCTGATCAACACCGAGGCGCTGTCGAGGGAAATGTACGACAGCGACCGCCGCCACCTGAATACGCGCTCGGATTCCGAGGTGCTGCTGAACGTGCTGGCGCACGAAATCCAGCGGCAGGCTCCGAAAAAGCTCGAACCCCGTCATGTTTTTCACGCGGTGTGCCGGGTGCACGAGCGCTGCGAGGGCGCATACTCCGCCGTGGCCCTGATCTGCGGTTTCGGCATCGTCGGCTTTCGGGACCCGCACGGAATCCGGCCGATGGTGCTCGGCAAGCGCGATACGCCAAAGGGTCGCGAGTACATCCTGGCGTCAGAAAAGGTCGCGCTTGACGTGCTCGGTTTCGACCTGCTGCGGGACGTCGAGCCCGGAGAGGCCGTCATCATTACGCTGGATGGCGAATTGCACACCGCAAAATCCGGCGTGCCGAAGGTGCACTCACCCTGTATTTTCGAATTCGTCTACTTCGCGCGCCCGGACTCCATGATGGACGACATCTCGGTGTACAAGGCGCGGCTGCGCATGGGGCAGGCACTGGCGCGCAAGATTCTGCGCGAGCGCCCCGATCACGATATCGACGTGGTCATTCCGGTCCCGGACACGAGCCGCACCGCGGCGCTGCCCCTGGCCTATGACCTGGACGTCAAATACCGCGAGGGCTTCATCAAGAACCGCTACATCGGCCGGACTTTCATCATGCCCGGGCAAAAAGCGCGCAAGAAATCGGTGCGCCACAAGCTGAACGCGATCGACCTGGAATTCCGCAAGAAAAACGTGCTGATCGTGGACGATTCCATCGTGCGCGGCACCACGTCGAAAAAGATCATCCAGATGGCCCGGGAAGCGGGCGCGCGAAAGGTCTACTTTGCGTCCGCCTCACCGCCGGTGCGCTACGCCAACATCTACGGTATCGACATGCCGGCGCAGTCCGAGCTGATTGCCGCCGGGCGCACGGTAGAGCAGGTGCAGGAGATACTCGGGGCGGACTGGCTGATCTACCAGGATATCGAGGACCTCGTGGAGTCCTGCCGCGAGGGTAATCCGAACATCACCCGCTTCGACACGTCCTGCTTCACCGGTGAATACGTCACCGGTGTCGAGGACGGCTATCTCGAACGTCTCGAGCGGCAGCGCTGCGACTCTGCGAAATCCAAACGACGCTCCGCGTAGTGCTCCAATCGGGCTAAAGCAGCCCCGGATCAGCGGCGCTGCCTGCGCCAGGCGTCCACGATGCGCTCGACGTCGGTCTCCTCCGGTCCGCGCGCCCACATGTTGCCGTACTCGATGCTCTGCGCATTCGGCGGCGGTGACGGCATCGTCACGTGAAAGCGCATCGGCATCGGCACCGCTTCGCCTGCCGCGATGGCTTCGCCCTGTGCCAGCGAGGGCAGGGCCTCGAGGATGCCGCGCGCGGAGTCGGGGACCAGTGAGCGTACGTATTCCTGGTCGTCAGGATTGGAAATGCGCAGGCAGATGTAGCTGCTGCATTGCGCCAGTACCGTCTCGGAGAGTTCGTTCGGCCGCTGGCTGACCACGCACAGGCCCACCGCGTATTTGCGGCCGGCCTTGGCGATGCGCTCAAAGCTTCGGCGCGTGCCCTGGTGTCCGCCCACGTGATCCCTCGGAATATAGGCATGCGCCTCCTCGGCGACCAGGAACAGCGGAAATTCGCGACACTGCGGGTTCCAGTAATTGAATTCGAACGCCAGGCGGCCGATCTGCGAGGTGACCGTGGGGTGTACGTCGAACGGCACCGAGCTGATGTCCAGCACCGTGACCTTGGCGGGCTTCTCGCCGAGCCCGACGAAATCGCGCATCAGGCCCGGAAGCGACTCGGAAGAGTTGCGTTTCCGCGGTTTCAGCAGGAAATCATAGCGGGTATCGTTCAGGCGGCTCTGCAGCTTGACCAGCAGCTGGTCGAACTTGCCGGTCAGCGCGGTCTTGGACTTGCCGAAATCCGCGGTGGTTTCGTTCGCGCTCTTGAAGCGGGTAAGCAGTTCATCAAGTGAAAAATAGATCGGCGAATCGACCGTGATGTGCCCGAGATCGAGGTGCGCATTGGCCTCGCGCTTGAGCTCCAGGATCGCGTTGCGCAGAAACGCGATCTGCACCGAGGCGTTGGGGTCGTCGCGGTCGATCAGCAGTTCGATCAGTTCCTCGTAGGTCAGCAGCCAGTAGGGTATTTCCAGGTCGCTGGCCTTGATGCAGTTGACCAGGTGCTCGGGGAAGGGCGGCCTGGTGTCCGGGTCCCAGTCTTTGCTGCCGTACTCGCCGTGCAGGTCCAGCACGATGATGTGCGCGTTCGGCATGGATTTGAGCGTGGACTGGATAAAGCTGGTCACGCTCCAGGACTTGCCGGCGCCCGACTGGCCGAGGATCGCCGCGTGGCGGCCGAAAAATGCATCCGGGTCCAGGAAGACCTCGACGTTTTCCGAGGCGCTCAGCCGGCCGACGTTGAATTTTGCCGCCGCGTACTTGGCGAACAGGACCTTGAGCGTGGCCGAGGTCACCAGGTGGACTTCCGCACCGGTGGTGGGGTAGTGCGCGACACCGCGCTGGAAACCGCCTTGCTGGGTTATCTCGCCCAGCGGGTTCATGCGCAGCATGCGCACCAGTTCGCCGTCCGGCCCCACTTCCTGCCACATGCTCTCGACGATGACGAGCACGTAGGAGTCACCCTGGATCACCATCAGGTAGGTTCCGACCATCCCGATACGGATTTTCTCGTCGTTCAGCGTGACTTCGGGAACGAAACCTTCCTCCTCGGAGATCAGCTGGGCGACGCACTCTGCGCCGCTGGATTCGACCAGGTGGCCGATGACAGTATTTTTTTCGTTGATCATCTTACTTCCCTGTTGCTTAAAGTTGTCAGAATTCACTGCCGGTCTGAGCCGGGGTCATTCAAGCTCGGCGATGGCGGCTTCGACATCCAGTTTTTCCATCGCGTCGAGGGGTTTGGCCTCGGAAGCCTGGACGTAAAGGTCCGAAACCTCGTCGTAGCGGTCGTCACCGAACAGGAGATAAAGCCCGTTGGCGTATTCGATGCGGGCGATCGGTGAGTCCGGGGTCAGTTCCAGGGACTTCTTGAAATACCGCAGCGACTTCGATTCACTCGCGCCGTAGGTCATGGAGCCAATCAGCTTTCCGACCTTGTCGAGGATCTCGGCGTGGTAGAGGCCCAGCGCGGTGCACGCCTCAGCGTGTTTTGGCTGCAGTTTCAGGGCGCGTTCCAGGCTTTTCTGGATTTTTCCGCCAATGCCCTGCTTCAGGGCCTTGGCCACCGAGATGCTCTGGCTGTATCGGCCCAGGTTAAATGCGTGGAAATAATGCGCGTTGGGGTCATCCGGAAAAGCCTCGATCGCGGACTCGGCCCGCGCGGCCGCTTGCTGGAAAAGGGCTGTCTGCCTTGACGGCTTGTCCTCGAGATAAGTGGCATAGATACCGGTTGCCTTGTTGGCCACGGCATGGCCCTCGAGACCCGCCTCGTCGCCCAGCGCGACCGCCTGCTCGAAATCACCGCGGTGAAAGGCCCGCCAGGCCTCCTGAAGGGTTTCGTCAGACGGGTAGGGTTCGCAATCGCCCCGGTGCAGGTCGTTCCAGTGTTCTTTCAGTGCATCCCCTTCGTAGTTGAAGGCGTCCGCATCGTAGGGAAAAGGATTCCAGCCGCTCATATGCTGTCTCTGCTGTAATTGCACCAATTCTAGTGTGATTGCTCTAATTCCAACTCATAGAATTATGCCTGTGAACCCAAACCATATCCTGAAGGAGGAAGTCATGGCCACGAAGAAACTGAAAAAGAAAGTACAACGTAAACCCGCCGCCCGCAAGGCGGCCAACCCGGTTGTCGACTCGGCCCGTGAATTCTGGCTGGCCGGTCTCGGCGCGTTCAGCTACGTGCAAGACGAAGGCATGAAGGTCGTCAATCGCGGCAACAAGCTCTTTGACCAGCTCGTCAAGGAAGGCAGCAAGATCGAAAGGAAAGCGAAAAAAGACCTCGAAGGCGCGTTTGGCGATATCCGCGAGGAAATCGAATCGCGTGTCAGCGAGTTCCGCGGCGAAGTCGAAACGCGCGTCGGTGACATCCGCGACGAAGTCGAACACCGGCTGGAGCCCATGCTCGACAAGGGCAAGAAAGTCGAAAAGCAGGCAACCCAGAACTGGGACAAGCTCGAAGATTTCTTTGACGATCGTGTCGCCGCTGTGCTCGACCGCCTGGGCATTCCGAGCAAGGACGACATCGACGCCCTGAACCGGCGCGTCCAGTCGCTTTCCCGCCAGGTGACGGCCCTCGAAAAGAAGGCCAAGCCGGCTCCGGCCAAGAAGGCAGCAGCCAAAAAGGCCCCTGCCAAGAAGGCAGCAGCCAAGAAGGCGCCGGCCAAGAAGGCCGCGGTCAAGAAAGCCAGTGTGAAAAAAGCGGCGCCTGAAAAGGCAGCCGAGGCGCCCAAGTCCGCCTGACACACGAACCGTTTCTATCCTCTTTGGGCCGGCGTACATGCCGGCCTTTTTTTATGCGCCGGCCGCGGTGTCGAAAAAACTAGACCACGCGTGAGAGATACTGGTAAGCAATGTCGGTGAGCCGCGTTCGCTCCGGTTCGCGCAGGTAAGGTGAGACCTGCAGCAGTACCCGGGCGATGGCGTAGACCTGGGCCGACCCGTCTGCCAGGCTGTTCGGCGCCTGCAGTTCGGCAAATGAAATCCAGTACGTCATGGCCAGCTGCAGGCCCTGGGTCAGCAATTCTTTCTGCACCGGCGTGATCTCGAGAATCCCGGATTGCTCCAGGCCCGACAGCGCATTCGCCACGGACGCTTTTTCACGCGCCAACAGGGCGCGCATCGCCCGGTCGATGTTTGGTATACGGCTCGTGATATCGGACAGGTTTCGGTACAGAAAGCGAAAGTCGCCCTTGACCTCAAAGCCGACGTGCAAGTGAAGCCACAGGTCTTCGGCGCTCAGCAGCACGTCTTCGGGAATTTCGGTCAGCGGCTGGAAACGGGCCAGGAAGCGTTTGAACAGCTCGGTGACGATATCGTCCTTGCTGCGGAAGTGGTAATACAGGTTGCCCGGGCTGATGTCCGCCTCGTCGGCAATCTGGTTGGTGGTTACGTTAGGCTCTCCCTGCTCGTTGAACAGCGCCAGGCTGGTGGCGAGGATCAGCTCCCTGGTGTCCCGGCGGGCCATGGCCGATCAGAGCGGTGCGCCCAGCTTGGTGACGAGCTCGATGTACTGTTTCTGGGCGTCCTCTTCGCTCATGCCGGCCAGTTTTTCCCAAGCCTCGTACTTGGCCGCGCCGACGAAATCGAAGAACCCCGGCCTGGAGCCCTGCACGTCCCCGGTCGAGCCCTGCTTGTACAGTGCATAAAGCTGCAGCATCGTGTTGTCGTCCGGACGTTCCGAGAGTGACTTAACAGCCACCGCCGCCTTTTCGAATTGCTCTTTCAGCTCGCTCATTTTCAACCTGCCTCCTGTGCTCAGTTGCGCTCCCGCTACTCGTGAACGCGGTTCTGCTATGATCCTAACACGAGCAGGCGGCGCTCCAGGACAGCGGCCGCCGTTGAACACGTTTCTCGGAGCTAAAACCATGTCATATTTCATTACCGGCGGAACGGGCTTCATTGGAAAGCACCTGATTGAACGTCTGGTCGAGCGCAGGGGCACGATCTACGTGCTCGTGCGCAAGGACTCGAAAGAAAAAGTCAAGCAATTGCGCGAGCGCGTCGGCAAGGCGGGCAGCCGGATCGTTCCGGTGCAAGGCGACCTGACGAAACCCTATCTCGGCGTGGCGCCCGCGGATCGAAAGAAACTGCAGGGCAAGATCAAGCATTTCTTTCATCTCGCTGCGATCTACGACCTGAAAGCGGATGCCCGCTCGCAGGAAGAAACCAACATCGGCGGTACGCGCAATGCGGTGCGGCTGGCGGGCGCAATCAAGGCCGGACGCTTTCATCACGCCAGCTCGATTGCGGCAGCCGGCATGTACCCGGGCATTTTCACCGAGGAAATGTTCGAGGAAGCCATCGGCCTGGATAACCCGTATTTTCGCACCAAGCACGAATCCGAGGGGGTCGTGCGCCGCGAGTGCAAGGTTCCCTGGCGCGTCTACCGCCCCGGGATCGTCGTCGGTCACTCCAGGACCGGAGAGATGGACAAGATCGACGGACCCTACTACTTCTTCAAGCTGATCCAGCGCCTGCGCCGCACGCTGCCGCCCTGGATGCCGGCGATCGGGCTGGAAGGCGGCAGGATCAATATTGTCCCGGTCGATTTCGTTGCCGCGGCCATGGACCACATCGCGCACGTGCCCCGCCAGGACGGCAAGTGTTTCCACCTGACCGACCCGAAACCCGGGCGTATCGGCAACGTACTGAACATCTTTGCCCGGGCCGGCCACGCGCCGCAGATGAGCATGCGTTTCGATGGCCGCATGTTCAATTTCATACCGTCTTCCGTGCGCCAGGGCATGATGATGCTGCCGCCGGTGCGGCGCATTTACAACCACGTGCTGAACGATCTCGGCATGCCGCCGGACGTGATGAAGTTCATCAACTACCCCACCAAGTTCGACTGCCGCGACACGCGACGCCTGCTGAAGGGTACCGGCATCCGCGTGCCGCGGCTGGACGATTACGCCTGGCGCCTGTGGGACTATTGGGAACGTCACCTGGACCCCGATCTTTTCATCGACCGCAGCCTGCGCGGCCATGTCGAGGACAAGGTGGTGGTCATAACCGGCGGTTCCTCCGGCATCGGAGAGGCCACGGCGCTGATGATGGCCCAGGCCGGCGCCCGCGTGGCGATCATCGGGCGGGACCCGGAAAAACTCAAAGAGGCCGTTGCGACGATCGGTGAAGACGGCTGCGTTGTGAAGGGCTATGCCGCCGATGTGACCGAAGATGAGAGCTGCTCAAAGGTCGTCAAGAAGATCGTCAGGGAAATGGGTGAAATTGAAATACTGGTCAACAGCGCAGGCCGCTCGATCCGTCGCGCCATATCCGCGTCCTATGACCGCTTCCACGATTTTGAGCGGACCATGCAGGTCAACTATTTCGGCAGCCTGCGCATGATCATGAACGTCCTGCCCGCGATGGAAAAACGGCGCAAAGGGCACGTCATCAACATCTCGTCGATCGGAGTGCTGTCCAACGCGCCGCGCTTTTCGGCCTACGTCGCATCCAAGGCGGCGTTGGACGCCTTTTCGCGGTGCGCCTCCTCGGAGTTCAGTGACACCGGTGTGAATTTCACGACGATCAACATGCCGCTGGTGCGTACGCCGATGATCGCGCCGACCAAGATGTACGAAAACGTGCCGACGATCTCACCCGAGGAGGCGGCCGCGATGGTCAAGCAGGCGATAATCTACAAGCCGCAGCGCATCGCCACGCGGCTGGGCATATTCGCCCAGGTGCTGCACTCGGTGGCGCCCAAGGTGTCGGAAATCATCATGAACAGCGCATTCCGGATGTTCCCGGATTCGGCCGCCGCCAAGGGACTGAAAGACCACCAGGCCGCGGCTTCGCAGGAACAGGTGGCCTTTGCGAGCCTGATGCGCGGAATCCACTGGTAGGAGAACAAGGTGCTTAAAGTCGGAGACAATGCTCCGCTGTTTGAACTCGAAGACGATCAGGGACAGGTATTCAGGCTGGCCGATCACGCCGGTGAAAAAGTGCTGCTGGTTTTTTATCCCGGCGACAACACCCCGGTATGCACGGCGCAGTTGTGCGACTACCGTGACGGTATCGAGGCCTTCGAGGGGCTGGGCGTCAGCGTGGTCGGTATCAGCGGAGATGACGGTGAATCGCACCGGGCGTTTCGGGAGAAGCACGACCTGCCGTTCACGCTGCTATGCGATCCCGGGCAAAAGGTGGCCCGGCAATACGGCGTGAAGGGGCTGCTCGGGCCGAAACGCTCGGTATTCCTGGTCGACGAGAACGGTTCGATCCCCTACCTGCACGTAGAGTCGCTGAGCCTGTTCCGGCGCAAGCGGGACGAACTGCTCTCGGTGATCCGCTCGCTGCCCTGAGGCCGGTTTCGTGCGTGAAAATGGTGCGGACCGGTTCCGGGCCATGCTGGCAAGGAACCACGAGCTGGCGGAGACCACGCGTTCGCCCGGCTTTCCGCTGGCCGAGTTCGATTTGCTGCAGCGTTGGCAGCTGGAGCGCCTGACCACCACCTTCGATGATCTGTATCGCCGCGAGGGCTATCGTCACGCGGTCGAGTTTTTCGTGTCGGACCTCTACGGCGGCCTGGATTTCCGGGAGCGTGACCTGGAAATGAGCCGGGTGGCCCCGGTGATGATCCGTTTCCTGCCGAACAACGCACTGGTGGCGCTGGCCGAAGCCTTCGAGTTGCAGGCGCTGAGCCTGGAATACGACATGCAGATGGCCGAGTACATGGCGGCCAATGGCATTCGCACGCTCGACATGGCGCGCTACATCGACGTCTACCTGCATGGCAGCGACCGCGCGGGCAGGGAGCGCCAGATTCTACTGATCAGCAAGCTCGGCCGTGACTTGAAAGGGCTGGTTCGCAGACCGCTGATCAATCGCCTCGTGCGCATGCTTCGGGGGCCGGCGCATGCGGCGGGTTTTGGCAACCTGCAGGAATTTCTTGAATTGGGCCTGTCCTCATTCCGGGAACTGGAAGACCCGGTATTTTTCGTCGATACGATTTACGAGCGGGAATGGGCCGCGATGGAACGCCTGTTCGCCGGTGACCCGGACCCTTTCGGGTTCAGCTGAAACGGCAGCCGAAGTGATCGCTGAGGTAGGAAACGATTTCTTCTTCGATACGGCCCTTGAGAAACATCAGGACGAGGCCAAGTTTCGCCTCGACGTGGATCTCGTCCTCGTTGACCGTTATGGTGCCGTTCACGCCGGAGCGGTCGAAACAGATGCGATCGTCCTGCCAGTGGTAGGCGATGTCGAATTTCTGCGCCAGGTCCGTCGCCAGTTCATCGGCGGCTGCCTGCGCCTGCTCGCGGCCCAGGGAGTGTTGCGCATGCATATCAATGTACGACATGGAACCTTTTCGCTCGAATCGGGGCGTTACAGTTTAGACGCGGCTGACGGCCCGTGCCAGTCCCCGCGGAGCGTGCCGGCATGATTTGGCGCCGAATTTCATGGTTTGCCGCGGGCCTTCTGCTGTTGCTGCTTATCGCCTATTTCGGCCTCCAGGCCTGGATCGAGTCGTCCGGCGGCCGCACGGCGGTCGAGGAACAGTTGAGTCTTGCGGCGGGAAAGCGGGTACGGCTGGGTGGGGAATTCGACGTTGTGTTTCTGCCGGTTCCCGGTGTACGGGGTACGCAACTCGAAATCACCGACCCGCAAAGCGGTCAACGCGTCGCTCACAGCCGGGATTACGCGGCGGCCCTGTCGCTGCCGGCCCTGGCGCAAAAACGCCTGCTGGTGGATCACCTGGAAATGACCTGGCTTACTTTCGGTCCCGAAGGTGGGCAGCGATTGGCGATTCCGCGGGTTACGCTGTCCGGTTTCGAGCCCGGGTCCCTGTCGCGCTTTGCCGTGGACCTCGGCCCGCTGGGTGAAATCGACGGTGAGTTCACCTGGCGCCCCGACAGCTTCAACGTCGACCTGGCCCTCGATGGCGCGCTCGAAGCCGTCGGCCCTTTCGCGCTGGGCGGCCGGTTTTTCTATAACGCGGAAGGGGCCTCCTTTGACGGCCTGGAGCTTTCCGTGGCCGGCCAGGAGCTGGAGGGATCCGGTTGTTACCATGCAGCGGGCGAAGCGGAGCTGAACCTGGACCTGCGCGCCGCGCGCCTGGACCTGGACGCCCTGGAGGCGCTGGCCGGCGGCCGGGCCGGGGGAGGGCGCCTGCCCCTGGTCGTTAACCTGCGCCTGCACGCGGATGAAATGGTTCGCGGGGAAGTAACGGCTTTCGACGCCGTGTTTGAGTACGGATCGGCATTTACCTGTCACTGACCCGCTGAAGTAGCCCGCGTTGGGCGCAGGCGCCGGTTGGCTATACAATGGCTCAGCTGAATTCAACAGACAGTCTTGGGAAACCGGATTTTGAACGATAAAAAAGAAAATGCGGCCGAACTCGCCGCCGTGCGGGATGAGATCGACCGGCTGGACGAACAGATCCAGGAATTGATCAGCCAGCGAGCGCGGATGGCGTTTCGTGTGCGGGAAACCAAGGGCGAAGACCTCGATGCCGTCAAGTTCTATCGTCCGGAGCGCGAGGCGCAGGTGCTGCGCAGGGTCCAGGAGCGCAACCAGGGGCCGCTCAGCGACAGTGAGATGCTGCGCCTGTTTCGCGAGATCATGTCGGCCTGCCTGGCCCAGCAGGAGCCGCTGAAGGTCGCGTTCCTCGGGCCCGAGGGGACCTTTACCCAGCAGGCGGTCACGCGGCACTTCGGGCACTCGGTGCACGGGGTCAGCCTGCCGACGATCGACGAGGTGTTCGAGCGCGTCCAGTCGGGCGATCATGATTTCGGCGTTGTCCCGGTCGAAAATTCGAGCCAGGGAATTGTCAGCCACACGCTGGACAACTTCCTGTTTTCCGATCTGAATATCTGCGGCGAGATCGAGTTGCGCGTGCGGCAGAACCTGCTGACCAAGGCCAAGAGCCTGCAGCAGATCGAACGCGTGTATTCGCATGAGCAGTCGTTGTCGCAGTGCCGCAACTGGCTGCGGACGCATCTGCCCGGGGTCGAATTCATCGCCGTGAGCAGCAACAGCGAGGCCGCGCGGCGGGTTCGAAATACGCCGGAGTCCGCCGCGATCGCCGGACGCGCTGCCGCCGAGATCTACGGTCTGCCCGTGCTGTTCGCGGAAATCGAGGATCACCCGGACAACACCACGCGTTTCCTGGTCATAGGTCGCGAGATCTTTGCGCCATCCGGGCAGGACAAAACCACGTTGCTGCTGTCCGGCCCCGAGGGTCCGGGCCTGCTGCACAGCCTGCTTGAGCCGTTTCGCAAGCACGGGATCAACATGACCCGGATCGAGTCCCGGCCGTCACCGGCCGCGAAGTGGTCCTACGTGTTTTTCGTCGATGTTGAAGGTCACGCCGAGGACCCCGCCGTCGCGGCCGCTCTCGAGGACCTGTCAAAAGTCAGCAAGCTGTCCCGCGTGCTGGGTTCCTATCCAAAAGCCGTGCTCGCCCGCGCACCGTCATGATCCTGGAAACCGCGCCCATCGAGGCGCCGCTGGGCGGTGAGCTGACCCCGCCGGGCGATAAGTCGATTTCACACCGGTCGCTGATTTTCGGCTGTCTCGCTGCCGGTGAGACACGCATAGAGGGGCTGCTGGACAGCGAGGACGTCAAGGCGACCGCCGCGGCCTGCCGTCAGCTCGGCATGGGCTACCGCGAAGCCGGCGACGTCGTTTTGCTCCAGGGCGTGGGCGAGCAGGGACTGAGCGCACCGCGCGCCGAACTGTACATGGGCAACTCCGGCACGGCGATGCGGCTGCTGGCGGGCGTGCTGGCCGCACAGCCCTTTGACTCGGTGCTGACGGGTGACGAGTCCCTGAGCGGCCGTCCCATGAACCGGATCGTGAAACCGCTGCGCGCGATGGGCGCAGGAATCGAAACGGGTCCGGGCGGCAGACCGCCGCTGAAAATCCGGGCAACAGCCGGTCTCAGGGGAATCGATTATGAATCGCCCGTGGCCAGCGCCCAGGTCAAGTCCTGCGTGCTGCTGGCCGGCCTGTTTGCCAGCGGTCGCACGTCGGTGCGCGAACCGCTGCTCAGCCGCGACCACACCGAGCGCATGCTGCCTGCGTTCGGGGTCGAACTGGACGGCGACCGCGCCGTGCAGGGCGGGTCGCGGTTGCGCGGCACGTCGCTGCGCGTTCCGGCCGATATTTCCTCGGCGGCGTTTTTCATGGTCGCGGCGGCACTGGTTCCGGGTTCCGATATCCTGCTGCGCAATGTCGGCCTGAACGCCACCCGGAACGGGATCGTCCGGGTGATGCGCGCCATGGGCGCCGACCTGGTCGTGGAGAACGAACGTCTGTCCGGCGGCGAGGCAGTGGGCGATGTTCGCGTCCGTTATGCCGGGCGGCTGCGCGGCACGGAGATCCCCGAGAACATCGTGCCTGCGCTGATCGATGAGTTGCCGGTGATCCTCGCGCTCGCGGCCTGCTGCGAGGGAACCACCCGTGTGCGCGGCGCAGCCGAGCTACGGGTCAAGGAAAGCGACCGGCTGGCCGTCATGGCCGCGGGCCTGCGCACGCTGGGAGTGGAACTGGAAGAATTTCCGGACGGCATGGACGTAACGGGCGGCGTTATCGGCGGCGGTGTCGTCGACGGCGCCGGCGATCATCGCTGCGCCATGAGCTTCTGCATTGTCGGGCAGGTCGCCACGGGGCCGGTGACCGTGCACGGCTGCCACAATATCGACACATCCTATCCCGGCTTCGTCGCTGACCTGTCGCGGCTGGGCGGCTGCGTGCGCAGCGCGGGGCCGAAACAGCGGGGGAACGATTCGTGAGCTCGGCCCCGGTCATCACGATCGACGGCCCCGGTGGCTCCGGCAAGGGAACGATCGCGATGCGGATCGCCGACGAGCTCGGATGGCACCTGCTGGACAGCGGCGCCCTGTACCGGCTGGTAGCCGTCGCCGCCCTGGACGCCGGCGTCGAAGCGGCTGACGAGGCGCGCATCGCGGAACTGGCGCGGGGCCTGGATGCCGAGTTCAGCGTGGCTGAAAACGAAGTCGAAATTCACCTGGCAGGCCGCAATGTGACCGCGCGCCTGCGCGAACACCGTATCAGCGAACGGGCTTCCCTCGTGGCGGCTTTGCCGGGTGTGCGGGCCGCCCTGGTCGAACGGCAGCGCGCCTTTCGCAGGCCGCCGGGGCTGGTCGCCGACGGTCGCGACATGGGCACGGTCATCTTTCCCGACGCGCCGCTCAAGATTTACCTGACCGCCAGTGCCGAGGCGCGCGCCGAAAGACGCTATAAGCAGTTGAAAGAAAAAGGGGAAAGTGTTAACCTTCCGCGCCTTTTCCAGGATATCAAGCAGCGGGACGAGCGGGACCGTTCCCGAACGGTTGCGCCGCTGAGACCGGCGGACGACGCCCACGTTGTTGATTCCACGAAAATGAGTATCGTTGAAGTGCTGGCGGAAGTTCGAAAACTGATCGAAAAGACGTCTATAACTTCTTGAATATTAACGGGCATATGCCCCTCTACCCTTGGGTGGGCGGTCGCTGCAACGGCGAGCCGCCTGTGAGTAAACAACATGACTGAAAATTTTGAAGCACTACTCGAAGAAAGCCTGGCGCAACAGGAACTCAAGCCAGGAACCATCGTAACCGGCACGATCATGGAAATCCGCAACGACACGGTTGTGGTAAACGCCGGGCTGAAATCCGAAGGAATTGTACCCATCAGCCAATTCAAGAATCTCCGGGGAGAACTGGAGATCGAAGTGGGTGATGAAGTCGAGGTTGCGCTGGATACGCTTGAAGACGGCTTTGGCGAAACCCGGCTCTCCCGCGACAAGGCCAAGCGCGCGCTGGTCTGGGACAAACTGGAAGGCGCCTTCGAGGGAGACGAGACCGTCGAAGGCAAGATCAGCGGTAAGGTCAAAGGCGGGTTTACCGTGGATATCGAAGACATCCGCGCGTTTCTGCCCGGTTCGCTGGTCGACGTGCGGCCGGTGCGCGACCCGGCCTACCTCGAAGGCAAGGACCTCGAGTTCAAGATCATCAAGCTCGACCGCAAGCGCAACAATATCGTGGTTTCGCGCCGCGCGGTGGTCGAATCCGAGTACAGCGCCGAGCGCGAAGCGATGCTGGAGCGCCTCGAAGAGGGTGTTATCGTCACCGGCGTGGTCAAGAACCTCACCGATTACGGTGCGTTCCTCGATCTCGGCGGCATCGACGGCCTGCTGCACATCACGGACATGGCCTGGAAGCGCGTCCATCATCCGAGCGAAGTCGTCAACGTGGGCGATGAACTCGAAGTGCGCGTGCTGCGTTTCGACCGCGAGCGCAACCGCGTTTCGCTGGGTCTGAAACAGCTGGGCGAAGATCCCTGGACCGACCTGGCGCGCCGTTACCCGGTGGGTACCCGCCTGTTCGGCAAGATCTCCAACATCACCGATTACGGCTGCTTCGTCGAGATCGAAGACGGCGTCGAAGGCCTCGTGCACGTGTCCGAGATGGACTGGACCAACAAGAACGTCAACCCGGCCAAGGTCGTGCATACCGGCGACGAGGTCGAAGTCATGGTCCTGGACATCGACGAGGAACGCCGCCGGATTTCCCTCGGCATGAAGCAGTGCCAGGAAAATCCCTGGGAAGCTTTTGCCGCCACGCACAACAAGGGCGACAAGGTTTCCGGCGCGATCAAGTCGATCACCGATTTCGGTATCTTCATCGGCCTGGACGGCGGTATCGACGGCCTGGTTCACCTGTCCGACATTTCCTGGCAGGACACCGGCGAGGATGCCGTGCGTAACTTCCGCAAGGGCGAGGACGTCGAGGCGGTCGTTCTGGCCGTCGATCCCGAGCGCGAGCGCATCTCGCTGGGCATCAAGCAGCTCGACCAGGATCCTTTTGCCACCTACATGGCCGAGCATCCGCGCGGTTCCGTGGTCAAGGGTACGGTCAAGGAAGTGGACGCGCGCGGCGCGGTCATCGAGCTGATCGAGGGCGTGGAAGGTTACCTGCGTGCTTCCGACATCAAGGAAGAGCGGGTTGAAGACGCCAGCCGCGAGCTGTCTGTCGGTGATGAAATCGAGGCCAAGTTCGTCAGCCTCGACCGCAAGAACCGCACGCTGACCCTGTCGATTCGCGCCAAGGACGACGCCGAGATGGCCGAGGCCCTGCGCGAGTACAAGCAGAGCAGTGCATCGAGCGGTACGACATCGCTGGGCGACCTGCTCAAGGAACAGCTGGACCAGGATTCCTGATCCCATGCTGACCGTTTGGAATACGGGGCTGGATTTCAGCCCCGTATACCAATAAAATCAACAAAATAGAGCTCAGGGAAAGGAACTGTCCATGACCAAGTCAGAATTGATCGATCAGCTGGCCGAACACCAGCGCCACCTGGCCCACCTGGATGTGGAACTGGGTGTCAAATCCATCCTGGAACAGATGAGCGCCACGCTTTCCGGTGGCGAGCGCATCGAAATCCGCGGCTTCGGCAGTTTTTCCCTGCATTACCGCGCGCCGCGCATGGGTCGCAACCCCAAGACCGGCGAATCCGTGGCTTTGCCCGGCAAACACGTGCCGCATTTCAAACCCGGTAAAGCCCTGCGCGAACGCGTGGACTACCCGAAAAGCTGACCGCCGCCGTGATGCGGATCGTTTTCCTGGTCGTCATCATCCTGGCGGTTGCGCTGGGTCTGCTGGTGGGGACCTTGAATTCCGGGATCACGCAGCTTGACCTGCTCTGGCTGCAGCTCGAATGGCCGCTTGGGCTGTTGATACTGTGCGCCGCCGCTGTCGGCTTCCTGCTCGGCGCCCTGTTCACGTGGCTGTTTGCCGTCCTGCCGCTGCGCGCACGTGCCCGCAAGTCGCGCCATGCCAACCCCGGCCCCTGAGGCTGCAGTCACACGTAAATGACCGAGGCTCTGCTCATCGCCTTGCTCCCCCTGGCGGTCTATGCCGGCTGGTGGATGGCGCGATCCATCGAACGACGTGCCAGCGCCCGTCACCGGCAGCTTTTCAGCAACCAGTATTTTCAGGGGCTCAACTACCTCCTCAACGAACAGCCGGACAAGGCCATCCAGGTTTTTCTCGAGTTGGCGGAGGTCAACCAGGACACGGTGGAAACACACATGGCGCTGGGCAGCCTGTTCCGGCGCCGCGGCGAGGTCGATCGGGCGATCCGTTTTCACCAGAACATCATCGCCAAGCCCGGCCTGAAACCGGAGCAGCGCACCCAGGCGCTGCTGGAGCTGGGCGAGGACTACATGAAGGCCGGCCTGCTGGACCGCGCGGAGCTCCTGTTCTCGGAACTGATCGAATCGGACGCCCATACGCCGGCCGCGCTGCGCAGCCTGCTGGAAATTTACCAGCAGGAAAAAGACTGGGAAAAAGCCCTGGAGCAGGCCCAGCGGCTGGAACAGTCCAGCGGCGAGCACATGGGCAACATGATGGCGCACTTTTGCTGCGAAATTGCCGAAACAGCGCTTGCCGAAGGCAACTACGAGGAGGCCCGCCGGCAGCTGCGGCAGGCGCGCAGGCACGATCCCCGCTGTATCCGTTCGCGCTTCATCCTGGCTCGCATCGTGAGCCGCGAGGGTGATCCGGAACGGGCAATCGACCTGTACGAGGAGATCGCCGAACTCGACCGGGATTATATTCCCGAGCTTATTGAAGATTATGTTACGGTCGCGGAAGACGCCGGCCAGGCCGCTCGCGCCAGGCAGAAACTCGAGGAGTGGTCGCAGGACTACAATGGTATTTCACTGGTCCTCAAACTGGCCGACTGGTTGGGCGAGGAAGAGGGCGGCGACGCCGCCGGTCGTTTCCTGGTCGGTACGCTGACCAACAAGCCGTCCGTGCGGGGTCTGGACCGCCTGATCGAGCTGCGCTTCCAGGGTCACCTGAAGGCGGAAGCGAGCGACGAAATTCTCAAGGCTGTGACCTCCCGCCTGATGTCCCGCCAGCCGTCTTATCGCTGCAATCACTGCGGTTTCAGCGGCCAGACGCACCATTGGCAGTGCCCGAGTTGCCGACATTGGAGCACGACCAAGAAAATTCACGGCGTACTGGGTGAGTAGGCCGGGGTCGTGGGTTTCCTGATCCTGTCAGCGGTGCTTGTATCCACGCTGTTGACCGGCGCGGCTACCTGGTATGCGAGGCGCCGTGACCTGCTGGACCACCCGGGTGACCGCAGAAGCCACACGGAACCCACACCGCGCGGCGGCGGCGCGGGCTGGGTGGCGGCTTTCCTGATCTTTGTCGGCGCTTACCTGCTGCTGGCGAAAACGGTTTCGATGACGTTTCCCGCGGTTCTCGCAGCCGGCACGGCCGTGCTTGCGCTGCTGGGCTGGTGGGATGACCATCACGATCTCGATTTTCGTATCCGCGCGGCCGTGCAGTCGGTGGTAAGCCTGCTGTCGGTCTCGGTGCTGGCAGCCGCGGGCGTGATCAGCGGCTGGGCGACCGTTTTTGCGGCTTTTCTTTTCATCGCCTGGATGGTCAATCTCTACAACTTCATGGACGGCAGCAACGGCCTGGCGGGTTTCCAGGGGTTGTTCGTTTCACTCGTGCTGGCCGCGCTGTTTGCCGGATCGGGAGACTGGACCGGCGCCACGATCGCACTGGTCCTGGCCGGCAGTTGCGCCGGCTTCCTGCCCTGGAACCTGGGAAGGGCGCGGGTGTTCATGGGTGACGTCGGCAGCCTGGCGCTGGGTTTTATCGTCGCGGCGCTGCTGGTCTACGGCGCCGGTACCGCTGCGTTCACGCTGCCGGTGGCGTTGATGATCACGGCAGTTTTCCTGGTCGACGCGTCGCTGACGCTGGCGGTCCGGATATTGCGGGGGGAGCGGTGGTATAATGCGCACCGGCAACATTTGTATCAAAGGCTGATCGCGCGAGGCTGGACACACGGTCGTGTCCTGCTGGCGTACCAGGCGGTCAACCTGTTGCTGGTGCTGCCGGGGGTTGTGTTTGGAGTCAATTACCCGGAGCGGGCCTGGTTCACGGCCGCAGTCCTCGGATTGCTGCTGGGCCTGGGCTGGTACCTGTCAATAAGAAAAACTGAACTGCTCGCAGAGGCGAAATAATACGATGAACGTCATGCGAATCCTGCGTCATCCGCGCGCGGCGGTCGTGGCCCATGACCTCGTGATGGTGGTCCTGTCCTGGCTCGTTGCCGGGTGGATCATGCACAGGGGCGGCTACCTGGGTGTGGTCGGCTCGCTGCCCATCGTGACCGAATTGTTCCTGGTTACGCTGGTCCAGGGCCTGGTTTTGTGGTCCACCGGTCTCTACAAGGGCCTCTGGCGCTTCGCCAGTTTTCCCGATCTCTGGAATATCGCCCGCGCCTGCACCTTCGGCACCATCCTGATCATCAGTTTCCTGACCATCTTTTACGGCGCTGAAGTGAAGGGATTGCTGCCTGCCGTGCTGGTCTACCCGGGCGTATTGTTTCTCGCGCTCGGACTGCCGCGGATGTGCTACCGGTTCTGGAAGGATTCACACCTGCCGGTCGAAGCGGCCGGGCAGGAACACGGCATGAAACGCGCGCTGATCCTGGGCGCCGGCCGTTCGGGAGCAATGCTCGAACGTGAATTGAGGCATCGCAAGGCGACCGACGTGGTCGGTTTCCTGGACGACGATCGGCGCCTGCGCGGTGCGCAGGTTCACGGGGTGCCCGTGCTGGGGACCATCGAACAGCTGCCGCGGGTCGCGCGGGAAGTGGGTGCGGACCAGGTCATCATCGCGATGCCGTCGGCAAAAAACCACGAAATGCAGCGGGTCGTGGCCATCTGCGAAGAGAGTGGAATCGAGTTTCGCACCTTGCCGACGCTCAACGACCTGGGCAACAAGGCGACACGCATCGACGACCTCAAGCGGGTCGTGATCGACGATTTGCTCGGTCGCGAACCGGTCAAGCTGGTCTGGGATTCCATCCGCGAGGGGCTCGCCGGCAAGCGGGTGATGATCACGGGCGGGGGCGGTTCGATCGGCTCGGAACTGTGCCGCCAGATCGCCCGTCTCAACCCGGTCGAGCTGATCGTCGTGGACAACAGCGAGTACGCGCTCTACCGCATCGACCTGGAACTCAGGAACAACTTCCAGGACCTGGTGTTCTGCAGCGTGCTGGGCGATGTCTGTGACCCGGCGACGGTGGAAAAAGTCGTCGGCGATTTCAAGCCCGACATGATTTTCCACGCTGCGGCCTACAAGCACCTGCCGATCCTGCAAACCCAGATCCGGGAAGCGTTCCGCAACAACGTGCTGGGCACCAAGGGCCTTGCAGAAGCGGCTGCGCGCCACGGCGTCGGCACCTTCGTGCTGATTTCCACCGACAAGGCGGTCAACCCGGCAAACATCATGGGCGCCACCAAGCGCGTGGCCGAGATGGTTTGCCAGAACATGATCGGCCGGTCCAATACACGCTATATCACGGTGCGCTTCGGCAACGTGCTCAACTCCAACGGCAGCGTGGTGCCGCTGTTCAAGGAGCAGATCGCCAAGGGCGGCCCGGTCACGGTCACGCACCCGGAGATCTCCCGCTATTTCATGACGATTGCCGAAGCCAGCCAGCTGATCATGCAGGCGGCCGTGCTGGGGAGCGGCGGCGAAATTTACGTGCTCGACATGGGCGAGCCGGTCAAGATTACCTACCTCGCCGAGCAGCTCATCCGGCTATCAGGCAAAGAACCCGGCAAGGATATCCAGATCGTTTACACGGGCCTGCGCCCGGGTGAAAAACTGTTCGAGGAACTGTTCCACGAACTGGAGCCATACGAAACGACCCAGCATGAAAAGATTTTCCTGGCCCACCCGCGCCAGGGGGACCTCGAAAACCTGAATGCCGAACTGGTTGCCGCCGAGGCGGCCGTGAGGCGATACGATACCCGCAAGCTGAAAAAAATCCTGATGCGGCTGGTGCCGGAAATGGCCCGCACGCCCATCAGCACGCAACCCGGCAGCGCTGCGGATGTCGTCTCGATCAACCGGTCCGCAGAGGAGTAGAGCGAGTGAGTTTTCCCCGTAAAGTCAGGAAGGCGGTATTCCCGGTCGCCGGCATGGGCACGCGTTTTCTTCCCGCGACCAAGTCGATACCGAAAGAAATGCTGCCCATCGTCGACCAGCCGTTGATCCAGTACGCGGTGGAAGAAGCGCTGGAAGCGGGTATCGAAACGCTGATTTTCGTCACCAGCCAGTACAAGCACTCGATCTCTGACCATTTCGACAAGGCATTCGAGCTGGAAACCCGGCTCGCGCAGGACGGCAAAACCGAGCTGCTGGACCGCATAACCAATATCATTCCCGAGCGTACCGACCTGGTCAGCGTCACGCAGCCGGAGGCGCTGGGGCTGGGGCACGCCATCCTGTGCGCTGAAGCTGTCGTCGGCGACGAGCCGTTCGCCATACTGCTGCCCGATGACATGGTGAAGAACGACGGCCCCGGCGCGCTGTCGCAGATGATCGCAACGTACGAGAAAACCGGTGCCAGCGTGATCGGCGTGGAAGCGGTGCCGCCGGAGAAAACCCAGAGCTACGGTATCGTTGACGTGCAGGAAGACGAGGCCGGCTACCGGGTCATTCAGACCATGGTCGAAAAACCCCGTCCCGAGGATGCGCCGTCCAACCTGGGCATCATCGGCCGCTACGTGCTGGATGGCTCGGTGTTCCGTTTCCTGCACAACGTGGGCCGGGGCTCCGGCGGGGAGATCCAGCTGACCGACGGTATCGCGGCGATGCTGGACACGCACACGGTGCTGGCGCAGGCCCTTGAGGGCGTTCGCTACGACTGCGGCAGCCGTTACGGCTTTATCGAGGCCACGCTTGACTACGCGATGGACCACGCGGATCTTCGCGACGACATGCTCGACCACATGGCCGAGCTGCTGCGCAAGCACGGGCGCGGCTGAGCCCGGCATGCCCGGATTGAGGCCACGCTCCGACTGGCCCAGGGGACGGGTCGTTCGCCTCGTCCACCGCTCCCTTGTCCTGGCGGACAATCCCTGGGAGGACCCGGCCGAGCGCGAGGTGGCGGTTTACCTGCCCTGTGATTACGACGAGACGGGCCACCCCCTGCCGGCCCTCTGGGACCTGGCGGCTTATACCAATGCCGGGCCCGGTCACCTCAACTGGCGGAACCACGGCGAGAACCTGGTCACGCGGCTCGACCGCCTGATCGGCAGCGGGGCCATGCAGCCCGCCGTGGTGGTGATTCCCGATTGTTACACCTCGCTCGGCGGCAACCAGTACGTCGATTCGCCGTCCGTGGGGAATTACGCCAGCTACCTGGTCGACGAACTGGTCCCCTTTGTCGAAACCAAGGTGAACATCGTCAAGGGCCGCGAAGGGCGGGCCGTTTTCGGCAAGTCTTCGGGCGGCTACGGTGCGCTCTACCACGCGATGAAATACCCCGAAACCTGGGGCGCGGCCGCCTGCCACGCCGGCGACATGGGTTTCGACCTGCTGTTCAAGCGGGATTTTCCAGCCGTTTGCGCGGTGCTCGGGCCGCTGGATGGCGACGCGGCCGCGTTCATTCGCTCGTTCTGGCGCAAGAACCGCCCCGGCGCGCGCGACTTCACCGTGATGATGATCCTCGCGATGGCGGCGTCCTACGACCCGGACCCGGAGCAGCCGGACCGCATCCGCCTGCCGTTCGACCTGCGCACCTGCGAAATCGACGAGGCGCGCTGGGCGAACTGGCAGCGTTTTGACCCGCTGGAAATGCTGGAGGATAAGGCCGATGCGCTGAAATCACTGCATGGCCTGTACATCGACGTGGGGATCCATGACCAGTACAACCTGCAGTACGGCGCCCGCCGGTTCACCGACCGGCTCACCGCGCTGGGCATCGGGCATCAATACGAAGAATTCGACGGCACCCATTCCGCCATCGACTGGCGGCTGGATACCTCGCTGCCGTTCCTGGTCGATGCCTTGAAAAATGCCGGGATCGAATCAAACTAGGAACATTGAACCGTCACTTATGGAAATGGAACCCGAATGATCGAGATCACTTCAGCCGCACAAGAATATTTTCGCAAACTGATCAGCCAGCAGGACGACGAGGGCCTGGGCCTGCGCATCTCGGTCAGCCACGCCGGCACACCGGGCGCCAGCTGCGACCTGCAGTTCTGCCCTCAGGGCCAGAACATGCCCGATGACGTGGTCCGGGAATTCGACGGCTTCAACCTCTTCGTGGCAGAGGCCAGCGAAAAGTGGCTCGAAAAAGCCGAGATCGACTTCGAGGAAGACCCGACCGGCGGGCAGCTCACCATCAAGGCGCCGGGCATCAAGGGCGACGAGCCCGGCCAGGACGCGGCGCTGGAAGACCGCGTCAGCTGGCTGCTGCAGACCGAGATCAACCCGGCACTGGCCTCGCACGGCGGACGGGTGGCCCTGGTCGAGATCACCGACGCCAAGGAAGTCATCCTGCAGTTCGGCGGCGGCTGCCAGGGCTGCGGCATGGCCGACGTGACCATGAAGCAGGGCATCGAGCAGACGCTCAAGCGCCATATCCCCGAGATCACCGCGGTCAAGGACGTGACCGACCATGACAGCGGGACCAACCCGTATTACGCCTCGAGCTCCGAAGGTCAATCAGCAGTCTGATCGCTGAAGCCCGCCATGCGGGCGAA
>JAZBPJ010000024.1:0-22346 GCA_036351575.1 Lysobacterales bacterium
CGTGCGGGGCGCAACGGGGCCCTGGGAGACGACCGAGAAATTCAGTGAAGAAACCTCGGCGCGGATCGCCTCCACGGCAACGGCCTGCGCGTCCTCTTCTTTTCGATCGGGGCGTTTACCCTGGGCAATGCCGACCATCACCACGACGATGACGATCGAGAGCACGATCAGCCCGAGGGGCAGCAGGAATTTGAAAAACTTAGGCATGTCGATTGTTCTCCGTTGCCGCTCAGACGCGGCGCGCTCCGGTCGAGCAGGCATTATCCCAGTATAACTTCGCTTCTACATGAGACATTAGTCAGGCAGCCGCTGAACTCGTTCACTCATGCGATATACAATGGCGCTTTGCAATGGGCGGTTTTCAATGTTCAAATCATGGCGTGCCCGGCGACAAACCGGCGCGGCGACACTTCGAAAACATATGGGCATCATTCTAAAAACGAAAGAAGAAATCGAACAGATGCGCGTGGCGGGCCAACTGGCCGCTGAAGTGCTGCGCATGATCGCGCCGTTCGTCAAACCCGGCGTTACGACAGCTGAGCTCGATGAAATCTGCCATCGACACATCACCGAGGTCCAGGACGCGATTCCGGCGCCGCTGAATTACCGGGGGTTTCCCAAATCGATCTGCACGTCCGTGAACGACGTCATCTGCCACGGCATTCCGGGCGACAAGGTGCTGAAAGACGGTGATATCGTCAATATCGACATCACCGTTATCAAGGACGGCTGGCACGGCGACACGTCGAAGATGTTCATGGTCGGCAATCCCACCGTCAAGGGCCGGCGTATCAGCGATATTGCCCACGAGTGCATGGTCAGGGGCATCGACCTGGTGCGTCCCGGCGTGCGCCTGGGCGACATCGGCCACGCCATCCAGAAATACGCTGAAAGCCAGGGCTGCTCGGTCGTGCGCGAGTACTGCGGTCACGGTATCGGCATGGGCTTCCACGAGGATCCCCAGGTGCTTCACTACGGACGCCCGGACACCGGGGTCGAGCTCGAACCGGGCATGGTGTTCACGATCGAGCCGATGATCAACCTGGGGCGCCGTGAAACCCGGCTTTTGCGGGACGGCTGGACCGTGAAAACCCGCGACCGCAGCCTTTCCGCCCAGTGGGAGCACACCATCGCCGTGACCGATGACGGACACGAGGTGCTCACCCGGCTTCCGGGTGACGCGCTTTGAGCATGCACGGGCGCCTCGCGGCGCCGGCGTCCTGCAGCGATTGCATCGACCTCGAGTTGATCCGCGCCAGGGAAGCGGCGGGGCCGATCGACCTGTCAAAGCCCGACGCCCCCGAGCGGATCGCCGAACTTCGCCGTTTTCTTCAATCGTCCACCGAGGCAGCCGGCGCCCGGCTGGCGGAACGTTTCTGGGACGGCCAGGACGTGCTCGACCTGGTGCATTCCCGCGCCTGGGTCGTGGAACGGCTCCTGCTGCTCGCCTGGCGTTGCCTGGTTCCGGACGACAGGAACATCGGCCTGGTCGCCGTGGGGGGCTTCGGCCGCGGTGAATTGCACCCGGCTTCCGACGTGGACCTGCTCGTCCTGCTCGATGACGATGTCCAGACACTGCCAAAGGAGCCGATCGAGGCCCTCGTGCAGCTGCTCTGGGACGCCGGCTTCTACCTCGGGCACAGCGTGCGCACCGTTTCACAGTGCGCCGACGAGGCGGCACGGGATATCGTCACGGCGACGGCCCTGATGGAGTCGCGCCTGCTGGCCGGCCCCATGGAACTGATGGAGCGGATGCTGGAAGCCACGTCTGCCGACCGTGTCTGGCCCGCGGCCGAATTTTTCGAAGCCAAGTACGCCGAGCAGAAAGCCCGCCACGAGCAATACCACGGCACGGCCTACAACCTCGAGCCCAATATCAAGGAAGGCCCGGGCGGTCTGCGCGACATCCAGACCATTTCCTGGGTCACGCGGCGTCACTTCGACGCCGACCACCTGCACGGGCTGGTGACCAACAAGTTCCTGACCGATTCCGAGTACCACGACCTGGTCGGCGGCAAACGGTTCCTGTGGCGCGTGCGCTTTGCGCTGCACCTGCTGGCCGGGCGCTCCGAGGACCGCCTGCTGTTCGATTACCAGCGGGAGATCGCCGCGCGTTTCGGTTTTGAAGACAGCGCAACCAGCCTGGCGGTCGAGCAGTTCATGCAGATGTATTACCGCACCGTGATGCGCCTGGAGCGACTGAACGAGAGCCTGCTGCAGTTGTTCCAGGAAGCCTTCCTGGTGCGCGAGGCCGACGACGTGCGGGTGCTGAACGATGCGTTCCAGGCCCGCAACGGATTTCTCGAACCTCGGCACGAGGACGTTTTCACCGGGCGTCCGGCCGCGCTGATGGAGTTGTTTGAGCTGCTGGCCCGCGAGGAGTCCCTGCTCGGCGTGACGGCCGCCACGATCCGATCGATCCGCGATCATCTCTACCTGGTGGACGACCGCTTCCGCGCGGACCCGCAGGTCAACGAGCATTTCCTGGGCCTGCTGCGGCAGTCCGAGGGCATTTACACGCAGCTGCGCCGCATGAATCGCTACGGCCTGCTGGCGGCCTACATCCCCATGTTCGGAAACATCGTCGGGCGCATGCAGTACGACCTGTTTCACGTCTACACGGTCGATCAGCACACCCTGTTCGTGGTGCGCAACCTCAGGCGTTTCGCCTACGGCAAGTACCGCGAACGGTTTCCGCATGCGCGCAAGGTGTTCAAACGCATCGCCAGGCCCGAACTGCTGTACCTCGCCGCGCTCTTCCATGACATCGCCAAGGGCCGGGGCGGATCGCATTCGGAACTGGGTGCGGTGGACGCGGAGGCGTTCTGTTCGCGCCTGGATATCGAGCCGTCCGAGCGCCAGATGGTGGTCTGGCTGGTGCGCCACCACCTGCTCATGTCGCAGACTTCGCAGCGCAAGGACCTGTCCGATCCCAACAACATCCGGGAGTTTGCGGAGATCGTCGGCAACACGCGCTACCTGGATCACCTGTACCTGCTGACCATGGCGGATATCGCGGGCACCGATCCCAAGCTCTGGAACAACTGGAAAAACAAGCTGCTGTGGGACCTTTACCTGGCCGCGGGCGATGCCCTGCGCCGGGGCCTGGAGAACCCGGTCCGGCGGGCAACGCGAATACGCGAGACACGCTCGTCTGCGCTCAACCGCCTGTTGAGGCGCGGCGCGGATGCGACCGCGGTCGACCGTCACTGGTGCGAACTGCCGGAGGACGTATTCTGGCGGCTGAGCCCCGATCAACTGGAATGGACCACCGAGACATCGATCGCTTCTGCGGACGATGACCGCGTCATCGCCATTCGCCCGGTGCAGCCTCACGGCGTGTCCGAATTGCTGGTCAGCGTGCCGGACCGGGGGGGGCTGTTCGCATCGATAACCTCGGTGCTGGGTCAGATGGGCATGGACGTGATGTCGGCGCGAATCCTGACGACCCGCAACGGCTACAGCTATGACCTGTTCCAGGTGATGGACCAGCACGGTCACGTGATCAACGAGGCGGACGCGGAGAAACTGCTTGAGCGGCTGCACGAGGTCACAGCGCGTGAAGGAACGGAAGGCCCGGTCAAGCGCAAGACGCCGCGTCGACTGAAACACTTCACCACCGATACCCGGGTCGCCTTCGCAGAAGACCCGGACGGGCGCGGCACGGTGCTGCACCTGAGCTGCCGTGACCGGCCCGGCCTGCTGTCGCGCATCGCGGCGGCTATTGTCCGCCAGGACCTGCAGGTGCACAGCGCGCGGATCGCCACCTTCGGAGAAAAAGTCGAGGATACCTTCCTCGTCAGCGACCAGGACAATCGCCCGCTGGAAGACGCAGCGATGAACGCACTGGAAAAACGGATCAGGGAATACCTGGATTGAATGGTTTGGTTTTATGCAGAACGAAAATTCCACGCTTCATGTTTACGGCATACGCAATTGCGATACCGTCCGCGCAGCCCTGAAATGGCTGGATGGCCGAAACCTGCCGCATGTATTTCACGATTTCCGGCGCGAAGCGCTGGATGAACGCGAACTGCGCCGCTGGCTCGCGAGCCCGCACGGCGAGGCGCTGGTGAACCGCCGGTCCGCGACCTGGCGCAAGCTGGACGAGGCGGAAAAGCAGCGCGCGGACAGCGACCCGGCCCAACTGCTGCTGGAACAGCCGACGCTGATCAAGCGGCCGGTCATCACCGACGGCGCCGAGGTGCTCTGCGTCGGCTTCACCGCGGCCTGCCGAGAGGCGTTCGCATGACGGACTCGGCCACGCTGGAACTTGTGCGCGAGCTGCTCGCCCGCCCTTCGATCACGCCCTTTGACGCCGGCTGCCAGCAACTCATCGCCGAGCGCCTGATGCCGCTGGGCTTTGACGTCGAGTGGTTTCACTGCGGCGAAGTCAGCAACGTTTTGATCACGCGCGGCCGGGGTTCGCCGTCGCTCTGGTTCCTTGGGCACACCGACGTGGTGCCGCCCGGACCCGAGGAATTGTGGACTTTCCTGCCCTTCAATCCCGGCGAGAAAGACGGCGAGCTGTACGGACGCGGGGTCGCCGACATGAAGGGCGCGATCGCGGCCATGGTGCTGGCGCTGGAAGATTTTGTCGCCGAAAGCCCCGGCCACGGTGGCCAGTTGGGCCTGCTGCTGACCAGCGACGAAGAAGGGCCTGCAGTGGACGGTATCGCGAGAGTGGCGGAATGGCTTCAATACCGCGGCGTGCAGCCGGATTACTGCCTGGTCGGCGAGCCCTCGAGCCAGCTGACGCTCGGCGACACGGTGCGTGTCGGGCGCCGCGGCTCGATTTACATGAAGCTCAGGGTCAACGGCGTGCAGGGGCATACGGCGTTTCCGGAAAACCTGGAAAACCCGGTGCACGCGCTGGCGCCGTTCCTGGCCGACCTCGTCGCGGAAAAATGGGATACCGGTGACGAGGACTTTCCGGCGAGCCACTGCCAGGTCGCCTGGGTCCGGGCCGGCACGGGCGCCCAGAACGTCACGCCCGCCAGCGTGGAATTGCTGGCCAATTTCCGCAACGGGCCGGGCTCGCCGGAGCGGGTCATCCGGGCCCGCGTGGAAGAGTTCCTGCTGAAGCACGACATCCATGATTACCTGATCGAATGGGCCGTGCACGGTGAACCGTTCCGCAGTGAACAGGGCAGGCTGCGTGAAGCCGTGGTCGCAGCGGTCGAGGAAGTCCTCGGGGTATACCCGGAACTGGATACCGGCGGCGGCACGTCCGACGGCCGCTTTATCGCCCCGCTCGGCAGCGAGGTGCTCGAACTGGGCCTGCTCAACACCTCGATCCACCAGGTCGACGAACGCACCCCGGTGCACGACCTGGACCGGCTGAAAGACACCTACCTCGACGTTATTCGACGCCTGATCCGATAGCCCCTGTTTGTGCGAGGCCCGCTTGCCGGGTCTCGGGCAGTGGCTGGAGGAGGTCCCGGATATTTGCTGCGCAAATTCCGGGATGACGTAGGATATTTGCTGCGCAAATTCCGGGATGACGTAGGATATTTGCTGCGCAAATTCCGGGATGACGGCAGGGTAAAAACCACGGTGCCGTATGCACCCTGCCAGGGATGTATGACGACAGGACGTCGTCATCCAAGCGACACAGGGACGTGCCAGAGCGTCCCCGCCAAGTGCATACACACCGAAGTTGCCGGGTTAAAAATTTGCTTGCCTGGTCTATTTCCTTCCCTAGTGCGTTGATTACGGGGTGATTTGCCCTCAACTTTCAGACATCCGAGGCCGTCACGCAGGCGGCGCGAAACTGATTCGAGGAAACCGAAATGCGAATGGACAAACTGACCAGCAAGTTCCAGCTGGCCCTGGCGGATGCCCAGAGCCTGGCCACGGGGCTTGACCACCAGCTGATCGAGCCGGTGCACGTGATGGTCGCCCTGCTGGACCAGGACGGCGGCGCCAGCCGCAACCTGCTGACCAAGGCCGGCGTGCGCGTGAACCCGTTGCGCTCCGCGTTGGGCGAGCGGCTCGACAGCCTGCCGCGCATCAGCGGCGCCGAAGGCGAGATCAATCTCTCCAACGATCTGATCAAGCAGCTCAACCTGACCGACAAGCTGGCCCAGAAGCGCAACGACCAGTACATCACCAGCGAGCTGTTCATCCTGGCCGCGATGGACCTGAAAGGTACGCTGGCCGACCTGCTGAAGCAGCACGGCGCCAACCGCGAGGCGATTGAAAAGGCCATCGATGAAATCCGCGGCGGCGAGCAGGTCGTCGACCCCAACGCCGAGGACAACCGCCAGGCGCTGGAGAAGTACACCATCGACCTGACCGAGCGGGCCGAGCAGAGCAAGCTCGACCCGGTCATCGGCCGTGACGAGGAAATCCGCCGCTGCATCCAGGTGCTGCAGCGCCGCACCAAGAACAACCCGGTGCTGATCGGTGAACCCGGCGTGGGCAAGACCGCCATCGTCGAAGGCCTGGCGCAGCGCATCGTCAACAACGAGGTGCCGGAGGGCGTTCGCGGCAAGCGCGTACTGAACCTGGACATGGGCGCCCTGCTGGCCGGCGCCAAGTTCCGCGGCGAGTTCGAGGAACGCCTGAAAGCCGTGCTCAATGATCTGGCCAAGCAGGAAGGGAACATCATCCTGTTCATCGACGAGATCCACACCATGGTCGGCGCGGGCAAGGCCGAGGGCGCGATGGACGCCGGCAACATGCTCAAGCCGGCGCTGGCGCGCGGTGAACTGCACTGCATCGGCGCCACCACCCTGGACGAGTACCGCCAGTACGTCGAAAAGGACGCCGCGCTGGAGCGCCGTTTCCAGAAGGTGTTCGTGGGCGAGCCCAGCGTGGAGGACACCATCGCCATCCTGCGCGGCCTGCAGGAACGCTACGAGGTGCACCACGGCGTGGACATCACCGACCCCGCGCTGGTCGCGGCCGCGACGCTGTCGCACCGCTACATCAGCGACCGCCAGCTGCCCGACAAGGCCATCGACCTGATGGACGAGGCCGCCTCGCGTATCCGCATGGAAATCGACTCCAAGCCCGAGGCGCTGGACCGCCTGGAGCGCAAGCTGATCCAGGAGAAAATCCAGCGCGAGGCGCTGAAGAAAGAAAGCGACGACGCGTCGAAAAAGCGCCTGGATGAGTCCGAGGCCAAGATCGCGGAGATGGAACGCGAATTTTCCGACCTGAATGAAATCTGGAAGTCGGAAAAAGCCTCCGTGCAGGGCACCACGCACCTCAAGGAGGAACTCGAACGCGCCCGGGCCGAACTCGAGACCGCGATGCGCGCGCAGGACCTGGCGCGCATGTCGGAGCTGCAGTACGGCAGGATCCCCGAGCTCGAAAAGCAGATCCGGGGCGCCGAGGACGTCGAGCAGGGCGACTTCCAGCTGCTGCGCAACCGCGTGACCGAGGACGAGATTGCCGAGGTGGTGTCCCGCTGGACCGGCATCCCGGTCTCGCGCATGCTCGAAGGCGAGCGGGAGAAGCTGCTGCGCATGGAGGAATCGCTGCACGCGCGCGTGATCGGCCAGGACGAGGCCGTGACCGCGGTGTCGGACGCGATCCGCCGTTCACGCGCCGGCTTGAGCGACCCGAACCGCCCGATCGGCTCGTTCCTGTTCATGGGGCCGACCGGTGTCGGCAAGACCGAGCTGTGCAAGGCGCTGGCCGAGTTCATGTTCGACACCGAGGAAGCCATGGTGCGCATCGACATGTCCGAGTTCATGGAGAAGCACTCCGTGTCGCGGCTGATCGGCGCGCCGCCGGGCTACGTCGGTTACGAAGAGGGCGGCTACCTGACCGAGGCCGTGCGCCGCCGGCCCTACTCGGTGATCCTGATGGACGAGATCGAGAAGGCGCATCCCGACGTGTTCAACATCCTGCTGCAGGTGCTGGAAGACGGCCGCCTGACCGACGGCCACGGCCGCACGGTCGACCTGCGCAACACGGTGGTGGTGATGACCTCCAACCTGGGCTCGCAGCGCATCCAGTCGATGGCGGACGGGAGCTACGACGCCATGAAGCAGGCGGTGATGGAAGTCGTCGGCCAGCATTTCCGGCCCGAGTTCATCAACCGCGTGGACGAAATGGTCGTGTTCCACCCGCTGAGCAAGCCGCAGATCCGCTCGATTGCGGGTATCCAGCTGGAGCGTCTGCGCAAACGCCTGGAAAGCCACGGTTTCGGTCTCACGGTTTCCGACGCCGCGCTTGACCTGCTGAGCGAGGCCGGCTTCGATCCCGTGTACGGGGCGCGGCCCCTGAAGCGGGCGATCCAGAATGACATCGAGAACCCGCTGGCGCAGCGCATCCTGTCAGGCGACTACGCGACCGGCGACACCGTGCAGGTGGACGCGGAAGAGGGTCGGTTCACGTTTGACTGAAGAACCTGAGGTTGACCTGGATTGCAGGAGGTCCCTGAATATTCGCTGCGCCAATTCCGGGATGCCGCTGCCAGTTATGGCGCTTTCGTCATCCCGGGCTTGACCCGGGACCGTCCCCGGCGCGCGCCAGTTCTTCGCGCAGCACCCGCGACGCCCGCCTGAGCACCAGCAGAACCAGGACCGCCCCGCCAGCCAGCAGCAGCGCGCCGCTGATCAACTGTTCACGCTCGAGGTGGATGTTGCCGGCGAACAGGGCCGTCACGTTGTCGAGCGTGGTGCCGAGGTAAACGAAGATGAAGTAGGGCAGCAGCATGCCGATGTTGCTGCCCGCCACGTAGTCGCGCAGGCTCACCGAGGTCAGGCCCAGGGCGTAATTCATCCACGGGAAGGGCAGCAGCGCCAGGCGCAGCAGCAATACGATCGTGAAGCCCTTGCGCTCGACGGCGCGATCGATGGCGATGAACAGGCCCTGCCGCCGGATCGCGCGCTCAATCCAGCTACGCGCCAGCGTTCTGGCCAGCAAAAAAGCCGCGGTAGACGCGAGCAGACCCGCAACCCAGGCCACGGCCATGCCCTTGGCCAGGCCGAACAACAGGCCGGCCAGCATCATCGGCACCGACGCCGGCAGCAGGGCAACGAAGCTGAGCGCGATAAAAACCGTAACGACAAACAGGGCCCGGGAAGGGTTGGCCTCGGTCCATGCCTGCAGGGAGATCACGTAGTCCTCGAACGGCGTCAGCAGGGCCAGCGCCAGCAGCGCGGCCAGTACCGCGATCAGGATGGCGGGCTTGCGGTACTTCGATTGCCTGTCCGGGGTTTTCATATGACCGGGCTACTTCGACGGCAGGACCTGCCGGCTCTTGCGCATGCCCAGTGGGCGCAGGAACTGCCCGAACAGGGCCCGGCCCAGCGTGGCCGACTGGCCGATCAGGCGATGGGTTTCTGCGCGCAGTTCCGCCGCGCTCGACTGGCCATGGGCCTCCAGGTCCGCGGTGTATTCCGGCAGCGTCAGCCAGCGGTTGATCAGGCGCTCGTCCAGTTCCAGGTGGCATTGCAGGCCCCAGGCGTTCTGCCCGTAGCGGAATGCCTGGTTGCTGCAGTTTTTCGAGGCGGCCAGCGGAATGGCGCCGCTCGGCAAATCGAAGGTGTAGCCATGCCAGTGGAATGCCGGGTTCGGTTCGACCAGGGCGCAGAAAAGAGGGTCCGCCGCCGAGTAGAGGGTGGGTTCGATATCGTGCCAGCCGATCTCCCAGCGGGGCAGCGGCCGGACGCCCGCGCCCAGGGCGTAGGCCAGCAGCTGGGCGCCCAGGCAAATGCCGAGGACCGGGATTTCCTTTTTCAGCGCGGCCTCGATGCACCCGATCTCGACGTCGAGGTGCGGGTAGCGGTCCGCCTGGTCGGGCATCTGCGGGCCGCCCAGGACGATCAATGCATCGTAGCGGCCGATGTCCGGTCGCGCGTCCGGGTCGCGGTGAAAATTCACGTAACGAATGCGGTGTCCGCGGGCGCGGAGCATCGGGTCGAGCGTGCCCAGGGGTTCCGCCGCGACGTGCTGGAAGACCAGTACCTTAGCCATGGCTGGCACGACTCTGCTGCAAGAGGGGCCTTGGCCGCGATACCGGTTCGCCCGGATTCCAGGTCCGTGTCATCAACTCGTATCCCGCGCCTGGCCGTCGCCGCGCACCACCCACTTGTAGCTGGTCAGTTCCGGCAGCGCCATCGGCCCGCGCGCATGCAGCTTCTGGGTGCTGATGCCGATCTCGGCGCCCATGCCGAACTGGCCGCCGTCGGTGAACGCGGTGGACGCGTTGGCGTACACGGCCGCGGCATCGACCTCGTCGAGGAAGCGCTCGATCACTTTCGGTTCCTCGGCGATGATCGCCTCGGAGTGTTTCGATGAATGGCGGTGGATGTGCTCCAGGGCCTCGTCGAGGCTGCCCACGGTCTTCACCGACAGCTTCATGGACAGGAACTCCTGGCCGAAATGCTCCGGCTGCGCACGGCGCAGGGCCGCGGGGTGATAACGGTCTTCCAGCGCGTCGAAGGCCTCTTCGTCGGCGAATACCTCGACGCCCTGTTCCGCCATTTCGCGCAGCAGGAACGGCAGGTTGCCGAGCAGGTCGCGGTGCAGCAGCAGCGTGTCGAGCGCGTTGCAGACGCTGACCCGGCGGGTCTTGGCGTTGGTGACGACGGCGCGCGCCTTGTCCAGGTCGGCGCTGGCGTCCACGTAGGTGTGCACGATGCCTGCACCCGTCTCGATCACCGGTATGCGGGCGTTGTCACGCACGAAATCGATCAGGCCCTGTGAGCCGCGCGGAATGGCCAGGTCGATCAAGCCCACCGCTTCGAGGATTTTCGGCAGCCACTCGCGCTCGGGGGGCGCCAGGAACACGCAATCGGGAAGCACGCCGTTCTCCAGCAGGACTTCGTGTATCAGGCGCACCGCCACGCGATTGGTCTCGCGGGCGTCGCTGCTGCCTTTCAGCACGCAGGCGTTGCGCGTTTTGAAGCACAGCGCGAACACGTCGAAGGTCACGTTGGGCCGCGACTCGAAGATCACCGCGATCACGCCCATCGGCACGCGGACCTTGCTCAGCTCCAGGCCGTTTTCCAGGGTTCGGCGTTCCAGCACCGCGCCCACCGGCGCGTCCAGCGCGGCGACGCTGCGCAGGTCCGCGCGAATGGCGTCCAGGCGTTCCGGGTTCAGCAGCAGGCGGTCGTACTTCGGGTCGTCCTGCGGCATGCGCGCGAGGTCGGCGCGGTTTGCCTCCAGCAGTTCGTCGCTGCAGGCGGAGATCCTCGCGGCCAGTTCGTTGAGCACCGTGACCGCCAGCGCGTCGTCGATCCGCGCCAGTTCCCGTGCGGCTTCCCGGGCGTTTCGAAGCCCCTGGTTCAGTTGTTTCAGCGCATCGTTCATCGTGTTCAGTCCATCAGGTACAGGTAGTCATAGTGGATCAGCGGTTTGCGGCCGCGCCGGCCCATCGCCCGGCCCGCTTCTTCGTGGCCGTAGGCGGCCCGCCCGCAGCCGAGTACTTCGCCGCCGGGCCCGCATACCTGGATCACGTCACCCTGCTGGAACGGGCCCTGGACCGACTCGATCCCGACCGGCAGCAGGCTGGCCAGGCGGCTGCGGTCGAGCAGCGCTTCGGCAGCGCCCTGGTTGACCGTGACCGAACCCTCGGCGTGGGCATCGGCGCTGGCCAGCCAGCGGCGCGTCGGCGAGACCTCGTCGCCCGCGGGAAAGCGCGTGCCGGCGAACTGGCCGGCGCAGATCCTTTCCAGGATGTCCGGGGCGGCTCCATCGCCGATAACCACCGTCGTGCCGAGCCGGGCGGTGCGCCGCGCCATGTTGAGCTTGCTGTGCATGCCGCCGCGGCCCAGCGCCGAGGCGCCGGCCTGCACGACGTCTTCCGGCCGGTGCACGGCGTCGTCCCAGTTTTCGATGATTTGCGTGCCCTCGGCTTCGGGGTCGCCGTCGTAAACCCCGGGAACGGTGCTGAGCAGGCACAGCAGGTCCGCCTTTACCATGCCGGCGATCAGGCCGGCCAGTTCATCGTTGTCGGTGAACATCAGCTCGGTGATGCTGACCACGTCGTTCTCATTGACCACCGGGAGGATGCCGGCGCTCAGCAGGCCCTCGATGCAGCCGCGCATGTTCAGGTAGTGCCGGCGGGTCTGGAAATCGCTCTTGCTGGCCAGCACCTGGGCTACCGCCAGGCCGTGCGGCTCGAACAGAGCGCGGTAGCGCTCCATCAGCCGGACCTGGCCGGTCGCGGCCAGCACCTGCTTCCGGGCCACGGTGTCAGCGACCCGGTCGAGCCGGGCGCCGGCCACCCCGCGGCCGGCGGCCACGGCGCCGGAAGACACCAGCAGAACCTGCCAGCCGGCCTTGGTCAGGCGGCCGATCTGCTGCGCCAGCTGTTCCATCACGGCCAGGTTCAGCTCCCCTGCCGGATCGCAGAGCAGCTGGCTGCCGAGCTTGACGACGATGCGCCGCTCCATGGTCCGGCCGCTCAGAGCCCCAGCACGTGTGTGCCCATTTCAAACACGATATCGACCGGGATCTCGGCACCGGCGAGGCGTTCCAGGTCGTTCTCCAGTTGCGGCCCGATGCCGCCGTAGTTCGCAACGAATGCGTCGACCACCGCGTAATCGCCGTCACCCTGCATGGTCAGGATCGTGCGGCTGAGGTCCTCGATGGCCTGCTCGAAGGCTTCGCGGTTGACGCGGTAAACGCCGGTCGCTTCATCGCGGCTGAAGGCGCCGGCCTGCGCAAAGAAGTTGAAGCGGATCATGTTCGCCCGGCCGTGCGCGCTGCTGGCGCCGAAGCGGATGGAGCGGAAGATGCCGGCCAGGAAGGTGACGTAGTTGTCCATCACCTCGCCCTCGCCGATCTCGCCTTTTTCGCGCAGCTTTTGCACCATGTACAGGCCGAGGATGTCGGCCTTGCCTTCCTCGAGCGCGGAAGAGTGCTCCTTCATGGCCTGGCGCACCGTCAGGCCGGAACCGTCGACGGTGTTCTTGATGCCCAGCCCGTGCGCGACCTCGTGGAACATGGTGTTGCCGAAAAACGCGTCGAAAGTGACGTGCCGGCGCTGGTCTTCGGCAATCAGCACGTCCGCGATGGGCAGCAGGATCAGGTCGAACTTGGCGCGCATCGCGTTCTTGAGCTGCAGGCGGCGGGTGCCCTTCTCCAGCTGCACCTGTTCGTCGTTGGGCAGGTTGATGGCGATGGTCTTCGAACCGGCGTTGCAGTCGCCCGCGTAATAGATCGCGTCGTACGCGTTCAGGTCGGCGTCCGAACCCGGCATTTCCGCCTTGTAGGCGTCCGGAACCGGCAGGCCGGCCTGCAGTTCGGGCAGGTACTGCGCGAAACGGGCCAGCCGCTCGCTCCATTCGAGGTCCTTGACCAGCACGTAGGCCTCGTAGGCGGTGCGGTAGTTGAACAGCTGGTCCTCGTAGTGCTCGATGGGCCCGATCACCAGTTCGATCGGGTTGTTCTTCATGTCCATCCAGGCCATGTCGGAAGGCTGAAAGTCATCGGTAACCAGCGCATCGGCCCGCATGACCAGGTAGTTCGCGAATTCCGGGTCGCCGGCCAGTTCCGCCGCCCGGCGCAGCAGGTCCGCGGCAGCCGCCAGCGGCTCGGCGAAGGCGACGTGGTAGGGCAGGAGTTCGAGGCTGCCGTCCGCGGCGCGCTTGACGAAGGAATACTGGCCGTCCTTGCCTTCCTGTTCCCAGGCCTCGAATTCCGCGCGCGTCATGTCTGCCGGGTAGAACTGCGCGCCAACGGGCTTGGCGGCCCAGCCCGGCACGAAGGGGCGGTTGGCGTCCAGCCGGTCCCAGGGGCCGTAGTTCATTTCGGCGAAACGCCGCATTTTTTCATCATCGATGGTTTCCAGCAGGGTTTCCGGGTCGCCGAAGGCCTGCTGCCAGAACAGCCCGTCCATGATTTTCGCGGCATCGATCAGCAGCGGAATCATCTGTTTCTGGTTCTCGCTGAGGTGGCCGAGGTCGGCGGTCAGCGTGAACGGCGCGTAAATATCGAAGCGCGAAGGCGCGGCAGCCGGCTTCTCGCGCACCGCGACAACGGGCTCGGCGATGGCCGTTCTTGCCTCTTTCCCTGAATCGGCGGATTCCCGGCAGGCAAAAAGCGGCAGGCAGAGGATGAGTGCAATAAGGACTTTGGACCGCATGACGGACTCCTTGATTCGGTATGCAGCAGTGATCGGATGATATCAGACGAAACTCTGGAAAAGCGCCAAACCTGTCCCCATTTCAAACGGCATCGCGTACAATCCACCGAATCTCTGAAAGGTTAAAGCCATGCCGATCTACGAATACCAATGCCAGTCATGCGGGCACGAACTGGAGAAGCTTCAGCGGATGAGCGACGACGCTCTGACCGATTGCCCGGAATGCGGCGAGGACAGTCTGCGCCGCCTGGTCTCCGCCGCCGGTTTCCGCCTCAAGGGCGGCGGCTGGTATGAGACCGATTTCAAGAAGGGCGCAAAGAAGAACGTGCACGACACGGGCAAGTCTTCCGCTTCTTCCTGCTCGACGGGAACCTGCCCGCTCGCCAATTCCGATTCCAGCGCGGCCTGAACCGGCTGCGTTCCACCGCTCTTGCAGGGACCTGAACGATGCGCACCCACCTTTGTGGCGAAGTGAATGAAAACCTCGACGGTCAATCCGTCGAGCTGTGCGGCTGGGTCGACGCCCGCCGCGACCTGGGCGGTCTGATCTTCATCGGCCTGCGCGACCGCGAGGGCATCGTGCAGGTGGTCGTCGAACCGGACAGCCCGGTGTTTGCCGCCGCGGAGGCCCTGCGCAACGAGTATTGCGTCAAGATCGGCGGCACGGTGCGCATGCGGCCGGAAAGCCAGTGGAACGACGACATGGCCACCGGGCGTATCGAGGTCGTCGCCGATCACATCGAATTGCTGAACGCGTCCGCGCCGCTGCCGCTGCTGATGACCGACGAGGACGGCGAGGTAGTCCGCCTCAAGTACCGCTACCTCGACCTGCGGCGTCCGCGCATGCAGCGCAACATGCGCATTCGGGCGCGCATGTACCGCGCGATCCGGGACAGCCTGGACGCGCACGGTTTCACCGAGTTCGAGACACCGATACTGACCAAGGCCACGCCGGAAGGCGCCCGCGACTACCTCGTGCCCAGCCGCGTGCACGGCGGCCACTACTATGCCCTGCCGCAGTCCCCGCAGCTGTTCAAACAGCTGCTGATGATGGCCGGCATGGACCGCTACTACCAGATCGCGCGCTGTTTCCGCGACGAGGACCTGCGCGCGGACCGCCAGCCCGAGTTCACCCAGCTCGATATCGAGATGTCCTTCGTCGAGGAAAAGGACGTCCAGGGCCTGGCTGAAACCATGATCCGCGACGTGTTCCGCGACACGCTGGGCGTGGAATTGCCGAGCCCGTTTCCGCGCATGAGCTGGGAAGCGGCCATGGACCGTTACGGCTCCGACAAGCCCGACCTGCGTATCCCGATGCAACTGGTGTCGGTGGACGAGCACGTAAAAGGCCTCGAGTTCAAGGTATTCGCCGGTCCCGCCAACGCCGATGGCCAGCGCGTGGCCGCGCTGCGGGTGCCGGGCGGCGCTGACCTGTCGCGCAAGCAGATCGACGGCTATGCCGACTACGCGGCGCGTTTCGGCGCGAAAGGCCTGGCCTGGATCAAGGTCAACGACGCGGCCGCCGGCCTGGAAGGCCTGCAGTCGCCCGTCGCCAAGTTCCTCGACGAAGACGCCTGGAGCGGCATCGCCGCGGCTACCGCGGTCGAGAGCGGTGACATCCTGCTGTTCGGCGCCGGCGACTGGCTGACCGTGAGCAATTTCATGGGACAGTTGCTGGTGCGGATCGGCCGCGACCGCGACCTCGTCGGCGCCGGCTGGGCCCCGCTGTGGGTCAACGAGTTCCCGATGTTCGAGTGGGACGAAGAGGCGGGCCGCTTCACGGCCATGCACCACCCTTTCACCGCACCCTCCAATCCCGATCCGGAAGCCCTGCTGTCCGACCCGGGCAAGTCCCTGTCAAAGGGTTACGACATGGTGCTGAACGGTGCTGAGATCGGCGGCGGTTCGGTGCGTATCCACAAGCCCGACATGCAGTCGGCGGTGTTCAAGCTGCTGGGCATTTCGAAGGAAGAGGCGCAGCTGAAATTCGGTTTCCTGCTGGAGGCGCTGAAATACGGCTGCCCGCCCCACGGCGGCATCGCGTTCGGCCTCGACCGCGTGGTGGCGCTGATGGCCGGCGAAGAGTCGATCCGGGACGTCATCACCTTCCCCAAGACGACCACGGCGCAGTGCCTGCTGACCGGCGCGCCCTCGATCATCCCGGACGAACAGGTCGCGGAACTGCACATCAAGAACCTCTGAGGTTCGCAGGCGCTGATGCGTGTCGACTGACCGGCAAGCGGATTATCACAACGAGCGGACCGGCGTCGCGGCGGCCCTGGCCGCCTACATTTTCTGGGGGCTGGCGCCGATCTACTTCAAGTGGATCGAGACCGTCGAACCGCTGGAAATCATTGCCCACCGCATCCTCTGGTCCGTGCCTTTCCTGGCCGGTTTTCTGTTGCTGCGCGACGGCGCCGGTTTCTGGCGCCGGTTCCGGCTGCCCTTGCGAACGGTCGCCGTGCTGGCCCTCAGCGGCGTGCTGGTGGCGGGCAACTGGCTGATTTTCGTCTGGGCCGTGGTCAACGGCCAGGTGCTGGCGACCAGCCTCGGCTATTTCATCGGCCCGCTGGTCAACTTCCTGCTGGGTTTTCTTTTTCTTGGCGAACGCCTGACGCGAATGCAGACCGTGGGCGTGTTGATCGCGGCCTCCGGCACGGTCTACCTGGGCTGGTTTCTCGGAACGCCGCCCTGGATTTCACTGGGCCTGGCGTTTTCTTTCGGGCTCTACGGCCTGGTGCGGAAGGTGCTGGGTGTCGGCCCGATGATCGGAATGCTGTGGGAAACCCTGGTCCTGGCGCTGCCGGCGCTGGCCTGGCTCGTCTTTCTCGAAGGGCAGGGAAGGCTCTCCTTTGCGCAGCTGGGCCCGGGCATCGACGGGCTGCTGATACTGGCCGGCCTGGTGACCGTGCTGCCCCTGGTCTGGTTCAACGTCGCGGCCCGCAACCTGAAGCTGTCCACGGTCGGGTTCTTCCAGTACATCGCGCCCTCGATGACCTTCCTGCTGTCGGTATTTTTCTTTGGCGAGGTGTTCACCCGGGGCCACGCCGTGGCCTTCGCCTGCATCTGGACCGCGCTGGCCATGGTATCGGCCGAGACCGTGCTGCGCGCGCGCCGCCTCGCGGAGGCGCGCCGGTGAGCGGGCAGGGCAGCGAGATCGTCCTGGTGCACGGATTGTGGTTCGGCGCCTGGTCGCTGGCGCCGCTGGCGCACCGCCTGGAACGATCGGGGTTGCCGGTCCGCCGCTTCAGCTACCGCAGCACGCGGGGCAGCCTGGACGAACACGCCGCGCGGCTGCACCGCTTCGTCAAGCGCAGCGGCTGCGGACGACGGCATTTTGTCGGTCACAGCCTGGGCGGCCTGGTCATCCTGAGAATGCTCATGGCCTTCGATGATATCGAACCAGGCCGCGTCGTATTTCTCGGCAGCCCACTCAAGGGCAGCCGCGTGGCGAAGAAGGCGGGAAAACTGCCGGGCGCCACCGCTTTGCTTGGCGGCGTGCGCGAAACGCTGGAAAGCGGCTACACCGCGTTCTCCGGGGCGCGCGAGGCGGGCATGATTGCCGGTGACCGCCCGATCGGCCTGGGCTGGCTCGTCGGCGGCATGGGCGGGCCGGGCGACGGCACCGTCGCGCTGGACGAAACGCGCGCGAACTGGCTCGATGAACACCGCGTGCTGCCGGTAACGCACACCGGCATGATCTATTCGCCGCGGGTGGCGAGTCTTGCGCTCCGTTTCCTGCAGACGGGAACTTTCGAGTCAACCCGCTCATGATAAAATAAGCGGTTTATTTACAACGGGAAACAAGACCGATGGCTGGACACAGTAAATGGGCCAACATCCAGCACCGCAAGAAAGCGGTGGACGCCAAGCGCGGCAAGATATTCACGCGCGTCAACCGGGAACTGACCGTCGCCGCCCGCGAAGGCGGCAGTGATGCCGATGCCAATCCCCGCCTGCGTCTCGCCATCCAGAAGGCGAACGCGGCCAACATGCCCAAGGACACCATCGAGCGCACCATCAAGAAAGCGACCGGTGAACTCGAAGGCGTCAGCTACGAGGAAATCCGTTACGAGGGTTATGCCCAGGGCGGCGTGGCGGTCATGATCGACACGCTGACCGACAACCGCAACCGCACGGTCGCCGAGGTGCGCCACGCCTTCTCCAAGCACGGCGGAAACCTGGGAACCGACGGATCGGTCGCTTACCTTTTCGACAAGGTCGGGGTGGTCAACTTCGAGCCGGGCACCTCCGAGGACGCGGTGATGGAAGTGGCGCTGGAAGCGGGCGCCGACGACGTGGTTGCAGAGGACGACGGCTCCATCGAGGTGCTGGCCTCGCCGGAAGCTTACGCCGACGTCGTGCTGGCGATGGAGGAAGCCGGCCTCTCCCCGGCCAACTCGGAAGTCACGATGCGCGCCAGCACCGAGGTGGAACTGGACGTGGAGACCGGTCGCAAAGTGCTCAAATTTCTCGATATCCTCGAAGACCTCGACGATACCCAGGCGGTCTACTCGAACGCCGATATCCCCGACGAAGCGTACGAGGACGAATGAGGATACTCGGCATCGATCCCGGCTCGAGGGTGACCGGTTACGGCATCATCGACGTTCGGGGCGATCGCGCCGCGGTCGTGCTTGCCGGTGTCATCAAGGCCGGCAAGGGCGAATTTCCCGAGCGCCTGGGCATCATTTTCAACGGCGTGCGTGAACTGATCGTTGAACACCGGCCGGACGAAGTGGCCGTGGAGAACGTATTCGTCAGCAAGAACGCGTCCTCGGCGCTGAAGCTGGGGCAGGCGCGCGGCGCGGCGATCTGCGCGGCGATCTGCGAGGACCTGAAAGTCTTCGAGTATTCGCCGCGTTCCGTCAAGCAGGCCATCGTCGGAAGGGGCGGCGCGGACAAGGTCCAGGTGCAGCACATGGTCTGCGTTTTGCTGCAGTTGGCGGAAACGCCGGTCGAAGACGCGGCGGACGCGCTGGCTGTGGCATTATGTCACCAGCATACGCAGCAGAGCGTGAACCGGATGCAGGCTCTTCAACGATGATTTCGCGGCTTTCAGGGACCCTGGTTTCAAAACACCCCCCTTTCCTGGTGATCGACGTCAACGGCGTCGGTTACGAGGTCGAGGCGCCGTTGTCTGTGTTCTACGACCTGCCAGAGACCGGCAAACCGCTGGTTCTGCTGACCCACCTTTCGGTCAGCGACACGGCCCACACGCTTTACGGCTTCGCCAGCGAGGCCGAGCGCAGGCTGTTCCGGCAGTTGCTGAAGATCAGCGGCATCGGGGCCAAGCTGGCGCTGACGATCCTGTCGGGCGCCAGCGGAGCCGAGCTCACGCAATACGTTGCCGACCGCGACACGGCGGCGCTCACCAGGCTGCCGGGCATCGGCAAGAAAACGGCCGAGCGCATCATCATCGAGTTGCGCGACAAGCTGGACGACCTTCCCGTGCCGGCCGGCGGCCTGCCGGGCGGCGGAGCGCCGGCGGCGGGCGGGGCGACGTCCGAGGCCAGGAACGCGCTGGTCGCGCTGGGTTACAAGCCGCAGGAGGCCAGCCGCATGGTGCAGGCGGTGGCCACGTCGGATGCTGAAACCGAGGACATCATCCGTCTCGCCCTCCAGTCCATGGTGAAGAAATGAGCGAACCCGACAACCGCGTCATAACCGCCGCAGACCGCGCCGAGGATTTCGAAGTGGACGCGACCCTGCGGCCGCGCACGATGAACGAGTACATCGGCCAGCCGGCGATGCGCGAAAAACTGGGCATTTTCCTGGAAGCGGCACGGCGGCGCAGCGAGGCGCTGGACCACGTGCTGATTTTCGGCCCGCCCGGCCTCGGCAAGACCACGCTGGCGCACGTCGTCGCCAACGAGCTCGGCGTTCAGCTGCGCCAGACCTCGGGCCCGGTGCTGGAACGCGCGGGGGACCTGGCGGCCCTGCTGACCAACCTGCAGGCGGGTGACGTGCTGTTCGTCGACGAGATCCACCGCCTGTCGCCGGTGGTCGAGGAAGTGCTGTACCCGGCGCTGGAAGATTTCCAGATCGACATCATGATCGGCGAGGGACCCGCGGCGCGCTCGATCAAGCTGGAACTGCCCCGTTTCACGCTGATCGGGGCGACGACCCGCGCCGGCCTGCTGACCTCGCCGCTGCGCGACCGTTTCGGCATCGTCGAGCGTCTCGAGTTCTACAGCCCGGAGGAATTGTCCCGGATCGTCACAAGATCGGCAGGGATTCTGCAGATCGGCATCGATAATGATGGGGCGATGGAGATCGCCCGGCGCTCGCGCGGAACGCCGCGCATCGCCAACCGGCTCCTGCGCCGCGTGCGGGACTATGCCGACGTCAAGGGCGAGGGGTTTATCGATCAGCCGATCGCCGACGCGGCCATGAAAATGCTGCGCGTCGACCGGAAAGGTTTCGATACGCTCGACCGGCGTTTGCTGCAGATGATCATCGAGCATTTCGACGGCGGGCCGGTGGGCGTCAAGAGCATCGCCGCCGCGCTGTCGGAGGAAGCGGGCACGATCGAAGACGTGATCGAGCCTTACCTGATCCAGCAGGGCTACATCACGCGCACGGCGCAGGGTCGCGTGGCCACCGCCCGGGCATACCGGCACTTCGGCCTGGAGATGAAAGGAAAAAGCGGAAACGACCTGTTTGCTGCTGAATGAGACGCAGGAGCCCGCCATGCGGGCGAAAAGCAATCGGGCACTAATATTCCGAGGAACGACGGAAATGTCTGGAGAGGAAACAGCAAATTTTTCCTGGCCGGTTCGGGTCTACTGGGAAGACACCGACGGCGGCGGGGTTGTTTACCATAGCCGCTACCTCAATTTTTTTGAGCGGGCCCGCTCGGAACTCCTGCGGGCGAAAGGCATCCATCAGAAGGAGCTGAAGGAAAAACACGGCTTCGTCTGGGTGGTCACGGAAATGAACGTGAAGTTCAGGCAGGCGGCGAAGCTGGACGACGAACTGTCGGTCAGCGCGGATTACCGCGGGTCCAGGGGCGTGCGCCAGGGCTTTCACCAGGTGATCACGCGCCAGGGCGACGACGAGGTCATCGCGACAGCCGAGGTGACCGCCGTGATGCTGCATGCAGACACGATGAAGCCGGCGCGCATGCCGGGCTGGATAAAACAGAAACTGGAGCAATAGGAAAAACGTAAATGCAGAACGAACTACAGATTCTCGACCTTGTCATGCAGGCCAGTTGGCTGGTCAAGGGCGTCATGTTGCTCCTGCTGCTGGCCTCGGTTTCATCCTGGATCATTATCTTCCGCAAGCGCCAGGTGCTGAACAAGGCTGAAAAAGAAGCCGACGTTTTCGAAGAAAAATTCTGGTCCGGCACGGATTTGACCGCGCTGCACGAGAGCATCACCACGGGTCACCGCAAGACCGACGGCATGGAAAAGATTTTCGAATCGGGTTTTTCCGAGTTCCTGCGCATGCGCCAGCAGGGCCGCATGGGTCCGAGCGCCATGGTCGAGGGCGCGCAGCGGGCGATGCGCATCGCGCTGACGCGCGAGACCGAGGAACTGGAACTGCGTCTCAACTATCTCGCCACGGTGGGTTCGACCAGCCCGTACATCGGCCTGTTCGGCACGGTCTGGGGCATCATGACGTCCTTCCACCAGCTGGCCAACGTGAACCAGGCCACCATCGCCATGGTGGCGCCGGGCATTTCCGAGGCGCTGATCGCCACCGCCATGGGCCTGTTCGCCGCGATACCGGCCGTGATCGGTTACAACCGCTTCTCGAACCAGGTGGAGCGGCTCGAAGTTCGCTACGACAACTTCAAGGAAGAGTTTTCCAGCATCCTGCAGCGCCAGGCGCATCTCCTGGTCGAGGAGTAGCGAGAAATGGAGAAGCTGCAGGGCCGCCGCCGGCCGATGTCCGAAATCAACGTCGTTCCCTACATCGACGTGATGCTGGTGCTGCTGGTGATCTTCATGATCACCGCGCCGATGCTGAACCTGGGCGTGGAAGTCGAGCTGCCCAAGGCGGACGCCGAGCCGATGGACATGGAGGAGAACAACGAGCCGCTGGTGGTGACCGTGCTGGCCAACGGCGATCTCTACCTGAACGCGGGCGGTGACCTGGACGGCACCTCCAGCGGGCTCATCGACCCGGAAACCCTGCAGACCACCGTGGCCGCGATCGTACGCCGAAACCCGTCGATCCAGGTCCTGGTCGGCGGCGACGAAGGCGCCAGTTACGGCCAGGTTTACGGTGCGCTGGCGCTGCTCCAGGCTGCGGGCGTGAGCAAGGTCGGGCTGATGAGCGA
>JAZBPJ010000025.1:0-7270 GCA_036351575.1 Lysobacterales bacterium
CGGCGATAATCCCGTCAGATTCTCACAACGCGGTAACGGGGCCGGCCCATGAACGATCGTCCGTCATTCGATGAAGTCTACATGCAGTTCGCCGATACGATCGCCCGGCGCTCGACCTGCCGGCGGCTGGCCGTGGGCACGGTAATCACCACGACCGACTACCGAAAAGTGCTTGCCGTGGGCTACAACGGCAACGCCTCCGGGCTGGCCAATTCCTGCGACCGGGACGAACCCGGCAACTGCGGCTGCCTGCACTCGGAAGAAAACGCGGTGATCAACTGCGACGCGCCGCGCGAGACCCCCAAGTTCGTGTTCGTCACCCATCTGCCCTGCCTGGCCTGCGCCAAGCGCCTGATCAACCTGGGCAACGTCGAAAAGGTGATGTACCGGAACAGCTACCGAAAGACGGATTCCGTCGCGGTACTGGAATCGGTGGGCATCCGGGTCGAGCACTTCGACCCGGAATCGGGGTAGCAGCACGGTCATCCCGGAAAATGCGCAGAGAAACCGTCATCCCGGAAAATGCGCAGCATTTATCCGGGATCTTCCCTCACGCCCAGGAAGATCCCGGGTCAAGCCCGGGATGACGTTCTTCTAACTTCCGCCGTCATCCCGGAAAATGCGCAGAGAAACCGTCATCCCGGAAAATGCGCAGCATTTATCCGGGATCCCCCCTCAATCGACCTGGCCCGCCGCGGGGAATTCCTCGGCCGAGCGCGCCGCCATCTTCTCGTAAACGTCCCAGCGCAGCCGAGCAGCGCGTTCCGCGATCGCCGACAGGCGTTCCGCTTCTGCCGGGTTTTCCCGGTGCAGGATCCTGAAGCGCCCTTCGTGCTTGCGGTATTCCATCAGCGGCAGGGTCGGCCGCAGGCTGTCCAGCGTGAACGGGACGCCGCCGGCTTCGCGCACCAGCGGGTTGTAGCGGATCAATGGCCAGTGGCCGCTGTCCACCGCGCGTTTCTGCTGGTGCAGTCCGTGCTCCATGTTGATGCCGTGCGCGATGCAGTGCGAGTAGGCGATGATCAGCGACGGTCCGGGGTAGGCCTCGGCCTCGCGCAGCGCCTGCAGGGTCTGCTGCGGGTTGGCGCCGAAGGCCACACGGGCGACGTAAACGTTGCCGTAGGCGATGGCCTGTTGCGCAACGTCCTTCTTGCCGATGGGCTTGCCGCCCGCGGCGAACTTGGCGACCGCGCCCAGCGGTGTCGATTTTGACATCTGGCCGCCGGTGTTGGAGTACACCTCGGTGTCCATGATCAGGATGTTGATGTCCAGTCCGGACGCCAGCGCGTGGTCCAGTCCCGAGGAGCCGATGTCGTAGGCCCAGCCGTCGCCGCCTACGATCCAGACCGAACGCCGAACGAAGTGGTCGGCCATGGCGAGCAGGCGCCTGGCTTTGGGCGTGCCGATGGTTTCCAGTTTCTTTTTCAGTTCGTCGACGCGTTTGCGCTGCGCCTGGATCTGCGACTCCACCTGCTGCGGCGCCTCGATGATCGCAGTCGCCAGTTCATCGCCGACCTGCTCGCGCATGCCATCCAGCGCCATCTCTGCCTGGGTGCGGTGGTGGTCCGCCGAGAGCCGGAAGCCCATCCCGAACTCGGCATTATCCTCGAACAGGGAATTGGACCAGGCCGGTCCGCGCCCCTCGTCGTTTTTGGCCCAGGGCGTGGTCGGCAGATTGCCGCCGTAGATCGACGAGCAGCCGGTGGCGTTGGCCACCATCATGCGGCCGCCGAACAGTTGAGTAACCAGCTTGAGGTAAGGCGTTTCGCCGCAGCCGGCGCAGGCGCCCGAGAATTCGAACAGCGGGCGCAGGAACTGCACGCCGCGCACGTTGGAGAAATCAACCGCGGAACGATTGTTCCAGGGCAGTTTCTCGAACCACGCCAGGTTAGCGCGCTGCTTTTCGAGTACGGGCAGTCGTTCGACCATGCGCAGGGCGCGGACCTCTTCGCCGTTTTCGTCCACCTCGCGCACGGGGCAGGCGTCGACGCAGAGCGTGCAGCCGGTGCAGTCGTCGGGGTAGACCTGGAGTACGTAGCGCATCTCGGGAAAGCCGCGGGCGCTCAGCAGGGCGTTCTGGAAGCCTTCGGGCGCGCCCTCGATCTCGCGCTCGTGGCAGAACTTGGCGCGGATCGAAGCATGCGGGCACACGAAGGAGCAATTGCCGCACTGGATGCAGTTGTCCTCGAGCCATTCCGGGATCATCTGCGCGATGCCGCGTTTTTCCCATTGCGTGGTCGCGGTCGGGTAGGTGCCGTCAAAGGGCAGCTTGGAAACCGGCAGGCTGTCGCCGCGCCCGGCCATCATCTCGGCGGTCACGTCCTGCACGAATATCGGGGCCAGCTCCGGAACCACCCGCGGACGGCCGATACCGCTGCGTTTTTCCTTGTCGATCTTCACTTCGTGCAGGTGGTCCAGCGAAGCGTCGACCGCTGCGAAGTTCATCTGGACGACTTTCTCGCCTTTCTTGCGGTAGGTCTTGGCGATGGCGTCCTTGATCAGCTGGATGGCTGCGCCGGTTTCCATGATCTTCGCCAGCGCAAAGAAGCAGACCTGCATCACGGTATTGATGCGCCGGCCCATGCCGGTGTTTTTCGCGACCTCGTAGGCGTCGATGACGTACAGCCTGACGTTCTTGTCGACGATTTTCTGCTGCAGGTCCTGCGGAAGACGGTCCCAGACCTCGTCCGGGCCGAAGGGGCTGTTCAGCAGCAGTGTGGCGCCGTCGGCGGCCTTGTCCAGCAGCGGCGTGTTGAACACGAATTCCCACTGGTGACAGCCGATGAATCCCGCCGTCTGCAGCAGGTAGGGCGAATCGATCGGTTTCGGCCCGAAGCGCAGGTGCGAGACGGTCTGTGCGCCGGATTTCTTCGAGTCGTAGACGAAGTAGGCCTGGCCGTAGCGGCCCGGGTCGGCGCCGATGATCTTGATGCTGTTCTTGTTGGCGCCCACCGTGCCGTCGGCCCCGAGGCCGTAGAACATGGCGCGCACCATGCTGTCATCCTCGATGTTGAACGATTCGTCCACCTCGAGGCTGAGGTGCGTGACGTCATCGATGATACCGACTGTGAAATGACGTTTCGGCTCGTCCGCTTCCAGGTTGCCGAACACGGCCTTGACCATGGCCGGCGTGAATTCCTTGGAAGACAGGCCGTAGCGGCCCCCGACCACGCGCGGCATGGCGCCGATGCGCCCGTCCGACAGCGCCAGCGAGAGCGCGGTCACGACGTCCTGGTAGAGCGGCTCGCCGTTGGCGCCCGGCTCCTTGGTGCGGTCCAGCACGGCGATGCGCTTGATGCCTTCCGGCAGGGCCGCGAGCAGGTGGCGGTTGGAAAAAGGCCGGAACAGGTGCACGGCGATACCGCCGTAGCGGCCGTCCGTGTGTTCGTTGAGCCAGTCGACGGTTTCGCGCACGGTGGACGCGCCCGAACCCATCGCGATGATGACCGACTCGGCGTTGGGGTCGCCGAAGTAATCGAACAGGCGGTAGCGCCGGCCGGTTTCCTCGCCGAGTTCGTCCATCTTGCGCTGCACGATGTCCGGCACGGCATCGTAGAAGCGGTTCACGCTCTCGCGGCCCTGGAAATAGGTATCGGGGTTCTGGGCGGTGCCGCGCATGACCGGGTTTTCCGGGTTCAGCGCGCGCCCGAGATGCTCGATCACCAGGTCGTGATCGACCAGCTTTCCAATGGTGTCGTCGTTCAGCAGGGAGATCTTGTTGACTTCGTGAGAGGTGCGGAAGCCGTCAAAGAAGTGGATGAACGGCACGCGCGATTCCAGCGTCGCCGCATGAGCGACCAGCGCCAGGTCGTGCGCTTCCTGCACGGAGCCCGAGGCGAGCTGGGCGAAGCCGGTGGTGCGGGCCGCCATGACGTCCTGGTGGTCGCCGAAAATCGACAGGCCCTGGGCCGCCAGCGAACGCGCCGCGACGTGAAACACCGTCGGGGTCAGTTCACCCGCGATCTTGTACATGTTCGGCAGCATCAGCATCAGGCCCTGGGAAGCCGTGAAGGTGGTGGACAGCGCCCCGGCCTGCAGCGCGCCGTGCACCGCTCCGGCCGCGCCGCCCTCGTGCTGCATTTCGACCACGGTGGGAATGTGTCCCCAGATATTGGGCGTCTTTTTCGATGCCCACTCGTCGGCGAGTTCCGCCATCGTGGAGGACGGCGTGATCGGGTAAATGGCGCAGACTTCGCTCAGCCGGTAGGCGATGTAAGCCGCGGCCTCGTTGCCGTCAAAGCTGACCATGTCGGCCTGGCTGTCCACGGGTTGTGCGTGTGTTCCGATGTTGGAAATTCTCATGAGGATGCCTCCGTTGCGACCATTTCAATCGCATGGCAGGGGCACTGCAGGAAACAGGCCCGGCAGCCGGTGCAGAGTTCGTAGCGCACGGCGTAGCCTTTGCCGGGGCCGAGCTTGATGATCGCGTTCTCGGGGCAGGCGCCGTAGCAGCCGTCGCATTCGAAGCAATTGCCGCAGGAGTAGCAGCGGGCCGCTTCGTAGCGGGCTTCTTTTGCATCCAGGCCGGCCGTGACTTCACGGAAGTCCTCGGTCCGGTCGCCCGGTTCGATGCTGCGCTGCTCGCGGCGCTGTGCGTCGGTGAGATAGTTCAGGTGCAGCTTGTCGAAAGTCACTACCGGTTCGCGGGATTCTTTTTCCCAGGTCGTGCCTTTCAGCCAGGCGTCGATGTGGCGCGCGGCCTTTTTGCCGTGGCCGGTTGCGATGGTGACCGTGCGCTCCGACGGCACCATGTCGCCGCCGGCGAAGATGCCTTCCGCGCCGGTCATCATGTTGGGGCCGACCTTGACGACGCCGTCCCACTCGACCTCGACGTCGGGGATGTTCTGCAGCATCTGCGTGTCCACGTTCTGGCCCAGCGCCAGGACCAGCGCGTCCGCTTCCAGCGTTTCGATCTCGCCGGTAGGCTGCGGCCGCCCGTTCTCGTCGATCTTCATGACCTCGACCTGGAAACTCGTGCTGTCGATCTCCTTGATCGTGCGCAGCCAGTTGATCTTGATGCCCTCGGATTCGGCTTCCTCGGCCTCGAATTCATGCGCCGGCATGTGTTCGCGGTCGCGACGGTAGATGATCATGGCCTCTTCCGCGCCCAGGCGCTTGGCGGTGCGCGCGGCGTCCATGGCCGTGTTGCCGCCGCCGTAGACGGCAACGCGCCGTCCGAGCTTCGGTGCTTCGCCTTTTTCGACGGAAGCGAGGTAGCTGACCGCGTCGAGGATGGCGCCGGAATCGCGCGCCGGGATATCGACGTGCTTGCCGACGTGGGCGCCGATGGCCATGAAGACGGCGTCGAACCCGCCTTCTTCTTTTTCTTTCAGCACGTCCTCGACCTTGTGGTTCAGGGTGAGTTTCACGCCCACGCTCTCGATGCGCTCGATTTCTCCGTCCAGCACGTCGCGCGGCATGCGGTAGGCTGGAATGCCGAAGCGCATCATGCCGCCGGCCATCGGCCCGGCGTCGCGGATTTCGACCTCGTGGCCGAGCATGCGCAGGTGAAACGCGGCGGACAGGCCCGAGGGGCCCGCACCGACCACCAGCACTTTCTTGCCGGTGGGCTCCGCGGTGACTTCCGGAATCCAACCGGCCGCCAGAGCCAGGTCGCCCAGGAAGCGCTCGACCGCATGGATGCTGACGGCTTCGTCGACATTGCCGCGGTTGCAGGCCGATTCGCAGGGGTGGTAGCAGACCCGGCCGTGCACGGACGGCATCGGGTTTTCAGTGACCAGGATGCGCCAGGCAGCCTCGAAGTCGCCTTCCTGGGCCTTGTCGAGCCACCCCTGAATGTTTTCGCCGGCCGGGCAGGCATGGTTGCAGGGCGGGATGGAGTTTACGTATACCGGTTCCTGCAGCCGCACGGGGCCGGTGCCAGAGGAGCGGCTCAGGTCAGGAGGTAACGTAATGTCGGTACGTTTGGTGGACATGGGAGTTTGGGGTTCCGGATAAAAAGTGGATAACGTCAGGAATCAGGTGATTCGTTCAATGCGCGCATTTTAGGGTGTGAAAATGACACCGGCGTGAGACAGGTCAACTAAAGCCAAAATGATGCCACTTTATGCAACATTTATTGCGGTCGGGCTGCATGCGATTCATCGCAGCAGGGCGGCCAGCCTGGAGATGCCCTCGCGGATCTGTTCGCGGCGGTAGTGGGCGAAGCTGAGCCGGATCCAGTTGCTGAACCCGCTTTCGCAGGAAAACACCGGACCCGGCTGCAAGCCTGTGCCCCGCTCGATGGCCTGGTCCCTGAGTTTCATCGCATCCCTGGCCCGGTCCAGTTCGAGCCAGAAAAAGTAGCCGCCGGCAGGTTTTTCCCAACGGGCGCGGTCACCGATCTCCGTTTCCAGGGCCTCGTGCATGGTGTCCACGCGCCTGCCGTATACGGCGCGCAGGTGATCGAGCATGGCCTGCTGCAGCCCGAGGTCGATGGCGTGACGCATGACGTGCGATGCGAAGTGGTTGAAGCTGCCGCCGCTGTTGACGACACCGGATTCCATGATGCGCGCCAGCGCATTCTCGCCTGCCTGGATCCAGCCCAGGCGCAGCCCGGGCGCCATGATTTTCGAGAACGAGCCCATCGACAGGATGTTGCCCTCATCGGCCAGCGTGCCCATGGCCGGGGGCGGTTCCTGCTCCGAGTAGTACAGCAGCTGGTAGACCTCGTCGGCAGCGACGTAAAAGCCGTGCGCCGCGCTGAGTTCCGCGAGCTCGCGCCGCCGCTCGGCGCTGAGCGTGCAGCTGCAGGGGTTGTGGTAACTGGGGATCGTGTAAACCAGCGCCGGTTGACGCTCGGCGAGCCGCTCCCGCAGCACGTCCATGCGCATTCCGTCCCGGTCCATCGGTATGCCGACGGTATCGAGGCCGTGATCGGAAAAGATGCGGTGCGCCAGGAAATAGGTCGGCTCCTCGACGAAGACGGTGTCGCCCGGTTTCGTGAAGCGCCCGCAGATGAAATCCAGCGCCTGCGAATTGCCGCCGGTGACGAACAGGGATTCCGCGCTGACCGGGCTGCCGTAGTGCCGGCTCAGAAATCCGGCCAGCGTTTCGCGAAAACGGCGGTCGCCCTGGCGTTCGCCGTAATTGAGCTCCAGCGGCTCGGCCCGGGCAAGAAAATCCTCGGCCGCCTCGCGGATCAGTTTGACCGGGAGCAGGTCGGGCGAGGGTTGCCCGATCCCGAAATTGATGGCGTCGCCCTCGGGCACGCTGTCGAACGTCACGATGCCTGATTTGTCCATGCGCTCATGATACTCCGAAGGCGCGA
>JAZBPJ010000026.1:0-33186 GCA_036351575.1 Lysobacterales bacterium
ATAACGTGCCAATGGTGTTTTAATAAGGATTAGCGCTTTTTTTCAGCAACTTACGGAAATGGCGGTGCGCATTTCCTGATCGCTCGGCGTCAGTGTTTTACAAAAACTGTCAACTGGATCAACAGCCGGCGAGGCTGAAAAAGTGGCGTTTCGGTATTTTTTTCATGCTGCCCGGCATCCTGGATGAGCCTGAATTACCCGTTCGCGCATGGCAAAGGCCATGGATTCACTGCTTGCCGGAAGACGCCACTTGATGGATTATTTTTACTGCTCTTTTACGGCGTCTGGCCTTTTGAACCCGGGAGTTCTCGATGATGAACACGCTTCCTGAAAATGCACTGGAACTGATCAACGCAAGTCGCGGGGGGTTCAATGATGTCCTGGGGCTGACATTCACGAGGGCTGCGCCGGGTGAATTTGTTGCTGAAATGGAGATCAGCGACCGCCACCTGCAGCCCTACGGCCTGGTCCATGGCGGAGTTTACGCGGGCATGATCGAGTCCCTGTGTTCCACCGGGGCGGCGTTGACGGTGTGGGCAGAAAACAAAAGCGCGGTCGGCCTGGAAAACAGCACTTCGTTTCTGAAGGCGGTTCGCGGCGGTCGCCTGCGCGGTACAGCCAGGCCGCTGGTGCTGGGGAAACGGTCGCAGGTGTGGGAGGCCGATATTCATGACGACCGGGATCTGCTGGTGGCCACGGGCCGGGTCCGCCTGTTGATCCTGGACCCGGAAACCGCGGTTGCCGGAAAGGAAGTCAGCATGGCGGCGCCGTAAGGTCCGGCAAGGTATCCTTGCGTCAGTTTTTGCCGGGCTCTTGCTGGCCCGACTGTTGCAGTGTCCGGGCTATTCCCCCGACACGTTCATCGGAATCAGGCGTTTGACCTCTTCGACGCCGATGCCCTTGCGTTTGGCGTAGTCCTCCAACTGGTCCTGCAGGACCGGCCCCAGTACGAAATACTCAGCTTCCGGGTGGGCGAAGTAGTAGCCGCTTACCGAGGCGGCGGGCGTCATCGCGTAGCCGCTGGTCAGTTCCATGCCCGCGTTGCCCGGGGCGTCCAGCAGCCGAAAGATTTTTTCTTTTTCGGCGTGATCCGGGCAGGCGGGGTAGCCGGGTGCGGGCCGGATGCCCCGGTAGGCCTCGTTGATCAGCGCTTCGTTGTCCAGTGATTCGTCGGCTGCATAGGCCCAGAATTCTTTTCTCACGCGCCGGTGCAGGTGTTCCGCAAAGGCCTCGGCCAGGCGATCGGCCAGCGCTTTCAGCAGGATGGCCTGGTAGTCGTCGTGCGCTGCCTCGAATTCGGCCAGCTTCTTCTCGATACCGAGGCCGGCGGTGACGGCGAACAAGCCCATCCAGTCGTGTGGGGGCAGAGAGGCTGAGCCACCCTGATCCCGGTTTTCCGGCTGGATGTAATCCGCCAGGCAGCGGTTGGACCTGCCGCTTGCCTTGGCCCGCTGCTGCCGCAGGAAATGGAAAGTTTCCGCTTGCGAGCCTTCCGTGTCGAACAGCAGCACGTCGTCACCACGCGCGGCCGCAGGGTATAAGCCGAAAACGGCCCGCGCGCCCAGCCATTTTTCCTCGACGATCCGGTCCAGCATCTCGCGTGCGTCGCGGAACAACTGGGTCGCGGTCTCGCCGACAACCTCGTCCTGAAGAATGTCCGGATAGCGGCCGGCCAGTTCCCAGGTGCGGAAAAACGGCGTCCAATCGATGTAGTCGACCAGGCGCTCGAGCGGGTAGTCGTCAAGCACGTGCAGCCCGGGTTTTGCCGGCGCGACCGGCGGGTTTTCCCGCCAGTCGATGGCCAGGCGGTTGTTCCGCGCTTCGGCCAGGCTGACGGGCGGCTGCCGCTTGCTGGCGCCGGCCCTGCGCTCGCGCAGCGCCTGGTATTCCGCCGCGGTTTTGTCCTGGAAGCGCTGCCGTGTTTCCGCTGAAATCAGCTGCCGGGCCACGCCCACGGCGCGCGAGGCATCCTTGACCCAGATGACGCCGTTGTTGTACTCGGGTTCGATCTTGAGCGCCGTGTGGATCGGTGAAGTAGTGGCGCCGCCGATCATCAGCGGCTGCTGCATGCCCTGGTGTTTCATCTCGGCCGCGACCTGGCGCATCTCTTCCAGCGACGGCGTGATCAGTCCGGACAGCCCGACGATATCCGCGTTCAGTTCCCGGGCCCTGGCAATGATCGTATCTCCCGGCACCATCACGCCCAGGTCGGTGACCTCGAAGCCGTTGCAGCGCAGAACCACCGCGACGATATTCTTGCCGATGTCGTGAACGTCCCCCTTGACCGTGGCGATCACGATGTGGCCGCGGCTGGACGAGGCGTCGCCGGCTTCCGCTTTTTCGCGTTCGATATGCGGAACCAGCACGGCGACGGCCTGTTTCATCACGCGCGCGCTCTTGACCACCTGCGGCAGGAACATCTTGCCGGCGCCGAACAGGTCGCCGACGGTGTTCATGCCGTCCATCAAGGGGCCCTCGATCACGTCCAGGGCCTTTCCGGCTCTTTGCCGCGCTTCCTCGGTGTCTTCCTCGACGTGGCTGTTGATGCCCTTGACCAGCGCGTGGGCCAGGCGTTCTTCTACCGGCAGTTCGCGCCAGTCTTCCGATTCCTTCTGCTTTTTGCCCTCGCCCTGGAACTCCTGGGCGAGGGCCAGCAGCTGCTCGGTGGCGCCGGCCGAGCGGTTCAGCACGACGTCTTCGACAGCGTCGCGCAGCCGCGGATCGATCTCGTCGTAGATTTCGAGCTGGCCGGCGTTGACGATGGCCATGTCCAGCCCGGCGGCGATCGCGTGGTACAGGAATACCGAGTGGATGGCCTCGCGGATGCGGTCCTGCCCGCGGAAAGAGAACGAGATGTTGCTCAGACCGCCCGAGATCAGCGCGCCGGGGCAGGCCGCCTTGACCTGCCGCGTCGCCTCGATGAAATCCAGGCCGTAGGAATCATGCTCCGGGATGCCGGTGGCGACCGCGAAAATATTGGGATCGAAGATGATGTCTTCCGGCGGAAAGCCCACGTCCTCGGTCAGGATGCGCCAGGCGCGCCGGCAGATCGCCACGCGCCGCTCCAGGGTATCGGCCTGGCCGTTTTCGTCAAAAGCCATCACCACGACCGCGGCGCCGTAGCGCCGTACCTTGCGGGCCTGCTCGACGAACGGGGCCTCGCCTTCCTTGAGGCTGATTGAGTTCACCACACCCTTGCCCTGCAGGCATTTCAGGCCCGCCTCCAGCACGTCCCAGCGCGAGGAGTCGATCATCACCGGAACGCGCGCGATGTCGGGTTCCGAGGCGATCAGGTTGAGGAAGGTCGTCATGGCCTTCGGTCCATCCAGCAGGCCTTCATCCATGTTCACGTCGATGATCTGCGCGCCGTTTTCGACCTGCTGCCGGGCGACGTCGAGCGCCGCGGCGTAATCATCGGCCTGGATCAGCCGCCGGAAAACGGCCGAACCGGTCACGTTGGTGCGCTCGCCGATGTTCACGAAGTTCAGCTCGGGCGTGATCGTCAGCGGTTCCAGGCCCGCCAGGCGGCACCAGGTTTCATGCTGCGGAATGGTGCGCGGCTGCGCCTGAGCGACGGCGTCGCGGATTGCGCTGATGTGTTCGGGGCGCGTGCCGCAGCAGCCGCCGACCAGGTTGAGCAGGCCCTCGCAGGCAAAACCATGCAGCAGGCCGGCCATGCTTTCCGGCGTATCGTCGTATTCACCGAGTTCGTTCGGCAGCCCGGCATTGGGGTAGAGGCTGATGGGGCAGTCGGCCACGCGCGCCAGTTCGCGGATCCACGGCCGGATTTCAGCCGCTCCGAGCGCGCAGTTGAGGCCGACGGCGAACGGTCGCGCATGCCGGATCGAGTGCCAGAAGGCCTCGACGGTCTGCCCGGAAAGGGTACGGCCGCTGGCGTCGATGATGGTGCCGGAAATCAGGACCGGCAAGCGGCAGCCGGTGGCCTCGAAGACGTCTTCGATTCCGTGCAGCGCGGCCTTGCAATTGAGGGTGTCGAACACGGTTTCGACCACCAGCAGGTCGGCGCCGCCCTGCAGCAGGCCGCGCGTGGCCGTTGCGTAGGCGCCACGGAGTTCGTCGAAGCTGATATTGCGGAACTCGGGCCGCGCGACATCCGGCGACAGGGACGCGGTGCGGTTGGTGGGGCCGAGCGACCCCAGCACGAAGCACTCGCGTTCCGGGTGTTCGGCCATGAAGGCATCGGCCGTTCTGCGCGCCAGTTCGGCGCCCGCGAAGTTGATTTCCTCGGCCAGCCCCTCGGTGCCGTAATCGGCCTGCGAGATGGCCGTGGCGTTGAAGGTGTTGGTTTCGATGATGTCGGCGCCGGCTTCGAGAAAACCGCGGTGGATTTCTGCGATGACGTCCGGGCGGGTCAGCGTCAGCAGGTCGTTGTTGCCTTTGAGTGCCGAGCCGTGACCGGCGAAGCGCTCACCACGAAAATCGTTTTCGTCCAGCTCATAGCCCTGGATCATCGTGCCCATGGCGCCGTCCAGCACCAGGATGCGTTCTGTGAGCAGGTGCTCGAGACGCGCGACCGTTTCCGGATTTTTATAAGGCAGGCTGTTCATTTCGTATTCTCTCGGAATTTGCACGCGGGTCAGGCGCGCTTTTCAGCAGACAAGGCAAGCACGGAAAAATGCGGTGCGCGCTTTTCGACGGCGGAAACCGTGCAGGCCAGCACGGCAAGCCCGGCATTTGCGGCCAGTGCTTCGAGTTGTTTCCGTTCAAAGCCCAGGTTGACGTGGTTGAATGGCGCCACGGTTTTTTCGTGGCCGTGCTTTTCCAGTGTCACCGCCAGCATCCTGCCGCCCGGGCGCAGCACGCGCTGAACCTCGGCAAAGACCTGCTCGGGCTTGTCTGTGTAGGTGAGGGCGTGCATCAGGAGAACGGTATCGAATTGCTCTTCCGCGAAGGGCAGGGCGTGCATGTCGCCGATCTCGAAACGCACATTGCCGCAGTCGGCCAGGCGCTCACGACCGGCCTCGGCGACCTTGCGGCTGATGTCCAGGCACACGATGCTGCGGGCACGGGGCGCCAGGAGTTCGGCCAGCACGCCGTCACCCGAGGCGACGTCCAGTACGTCACCGGGTTCGAGCAGGTGCACCAGCCCCCGCGCGGTCGCTTCCCAGGTCCTGCCGGGGGAATAATGGCGTTCCATGACGCCCGCGACGCTGTCCGCCCAGGTTCCGCCATCGTCGCGGCTCTGCAGGACCTGCTTTACCCGGGCGAGGTCCTGCCGGATCAGGGAGTCGTCGGTGTTTTCATTGAGCAACTGCCACAGCGAGGCCAGCGAATCGTCTGAAGCGCCCTGAGCGATGCGGTAATATACAAACACGCCATCGCGCCGATCGCTTACCAGGCCGGCCTCTTTGAGGCGGGAAAGATGGGTGGAAACACGCGGTTGCGCGAGTTGCGTGATCGCGGCCAGCTCGGCCACGCTGAACTCCTCCTTGTCGAGCAGCAGCAGGAGCCGAATGCGCGTCGGGTCGGACAGCAGGCGAAAGTGCTGCGTGGCCGTCTGCAAATCCATCTCGTTGCCTTTCTTTTGATTCATATATCTTTATATCGCGATTGAAAGATATGGAACAGCTTATCCGCTGCGGCCCGGGAATTCAAGATATCCGGCTTGCACATCGTGACGACGGGATCGGTCTATAATTCCGTCCCTGACCATACAAGAACACAGCGGACACACGACATGATTCTCGACAGCGTAACCGGCCGCCGGGCATTTCTCGAAAAAGTTGCAAAAGAGTTCCAGCGAACCCAGCCGGCTTCACGGCGCGGTGTTGCCGGGCCATTCCTCTCGCAATGGCTTGAGCATGCGCCTTACGACGAATTCAGACACGGTGCGCCGGAGCGCCTGGCGGCGATCGTCGCCAGTGCTTTCGAGGCTGTGCAGCTGCGTAAACAGGGTGAAACCCTGGTCCGCGTTTACAACCCCTCCCTGAAAAACGAAGGCTGGGAATCGGACTGCAGCATCGTGGAACTCGTCAACGACGACCGGCCGTTCCTGGTTGACACGGCGACGCTGACCCTGGTCGAAATGGGTGTCAGTGTCCACCGCGTCGTACACCCGGTGCTGTGTGTGCAGCGCGATGACCGCGGCCGTTTGCAGCAGGTGCTGCCCCCGGACAGCGACGCCGGCATTGCGGAATCGGTGATCCAACTGCATGTCGACCGCTGCACCGATGCAAAAAAGGTCGCCGCCATGGCAGGGCGGCTGCAGGCCGCCATGTCGGATGTCAAAAAAGCGACGTCGGACTGGCCCAGGATGGAAGCGTGCGTGGCCGAAACCGCGGCGCTGATGCCGCAATGGGCCCCCGGTGTCGAGAAAAGCTGGATGAAGGAATGCCGGACTTTTCTCGAGTGGCTGCTGGACGAGAATTTTGTATTTCTCGGCATCCGTGACTATGAAATCTCGGGCAGCGGCAGTAAACGGGTTCTCAAGCCGGTGCCGGGAAGCGGCCTGGGAATCCTGCGGGAAGCGAAAACCATGCGCCGCTCGCGTCCGCTGTCGGAACTCTCGCCGAAGGCGCTTGAAAAAAGCCATAAACGACCACTGATCGTGACCAAGACCAACGCCCGGTCAACCGTGCACCGGGCAGGCTACATGGATTACGTGGGTGTTTTGCGAATCGATGAAGACGGCAGGGCCGTGGCCGAGCGTCGCATTATCGGCCTGTTTACATCGCGCGCTTACAACCGCTCCTGGATGAGTACACCCCTGGTCCGCGTGCGTGCGCGCAACATCATCAAGCGCTCGGGTCTGCCCGAGAACAGCCACGCCTGGAAAACCATGGTGCACGTGCTGGAGACGCTGCCGCGGGACGAACTGTTCCAGGCGTCCAGCCGGCAATTGCGTTCATTGACCGGCGGTGTGCTGGCGATCCGGGATCGCAAGCGCGTGCGCCTTTTCGTGCGCAGGGAGCGCTACGGCCGCTATTACAGCTGCCTGATCTACCTGCCGAGGGAATGGCTCAATACCGAGAGCCGCGAGCGCGTACAGGACATCCTGCTCGATGCGCTCGAGGGTGAGAGCATGGACTACTTCCTGCGCGTGGCGGAGTCACGGCTCGCCCGTGTGCATGTCATTGTGCGTGCGAAGCCGGGCAGCGGCTCCGGGCTGGATATTGCCGGCCTCGAAAAACGGATCGCGAAGACCGTTCGGCCCTGGGACGACGAACTCGAGGAAATCCTCGTCGAAAAGCTTGGAAGAGAGGACGGCCAGGCTCGCATGGCAACGTTCGGCCGGGCCTTTCCGGCTGCGTACCGGGAGGACGTGTCGCCCTGGGTAGCCGCCTTTGACGTGGAGAACGCCGCAGCGGTCGAGGCCGGCGAAGCCATGCGACTGAGCCTTTACCGGCCGCGCCAGCCGAGAGACAACCTGATCCGGTTCAAGCTGTTCCGCATGCATGACCCGATTCCGTTGACCGAGGTAATGCCGGTGCTTCGAAACCTCGGCTTCAACATGGTGAACGAGCGGCCCTACGAACTGAGCCTGCCCGGCGAGCGATCCCTGTGGATCCAGGATTTCGACATGCGCCCGGTCAGCGGAGGCGAGGTCGACCTCGATGCGGTCCGTGCACTGTTCGAGGACGCGTTTCGACATTTGCTGGAGGGCGCTGCCGAGAATGACGGCTTCAACCGGCTGGTCATCGCGTCCCACATGCACTGGCGGCAAGTGGCGATGCTTCGCGCCTACGGCAAGTACCTGCGCCAGACCAATATTCCGTTTTCGCAGCGTTACATGGCCGATTCGGTATGCAACCACCCGGGCATGGCCCGTATTCTGGTCGAGCTGTTCGAGGCGCGTTTCGACCCGCAACGCGAAAAAGAGAGCCGGCAACAACGGCGCGAGGCTCAAGGCCAGCTGGACAGCGTCCTGCGGCCGATTTTCGCTGAAGACTGCCGCCGTGACCCCGGCCTCGCTGCCTACCTGGACGAGCTGATCGAGGCCCGCCTGGGCGCACCCGCCAAGCAGGCCGAAGCGGCCCGGCGAGCATTCGAGCGCGGGCTGCAGTTCGTCATGAGCCTGGACGAGGACCGCATTCTCTTTGCATTTTTTGAAGCCATCGAGGCGACGCTGCGGACCAATTTCTTTCAGGCCGGGCCGCATGGCGAAACCAAGTCCTGGATCAGTTTCAAAATCGATTCGGGCGCTCTGCCCGAGCTGCCCCGGCCGCGGCCGTTTCGGGAAATCTGGGTTTACTCGCCCGATTTCGAGGGCGTGCACCTGCGCGGCGGCATGATCGCCCGCGGCGGTCTGCGCTGGTCGGACCGGCGCGAGGACTTCCGCACCGAGGTGCTTGGCCTGATGAAGGCGCAGAACGTCAAGAACACGATGATCGTGCCGGTCGGCGCCAAGGGCGGTTTCGTCGTCAAGAATCCGCCAAGGGAAGGCGGTCGCGAAGCCGTGTTTCGGGAGGGTGTGCGCTGCTACACCCGTTTTATCCACGGTCTGCTCGATATTACTGACAACCTGGACGGTGACAGGGTGGTTCCGCCGGCCGACGTCAAGCGCCACGACGTCGACGATCCCTACCTGGTCGTGGCGGCGGACAAGGGCACGGCGACGTTTTCCGATACGGCCAACGGGGTCGCGGCGGAGCACGGCCACTGGCTGGGTGACGCCTTCGCCTCCGGCGGTTCGGTCGGTTACGACCACAAGGCCATGGGCATCACCGCCCGCGGCGCGTGGGAGGCGGTCAAGCATCATTTTCGCGAGATGGGCGTGGACATCCAGAAAGAACCGTTCACGGTGGTCGGCATCGGCGACATGTCGGGAGACGTGTTCGGCAACGGCATGCTGCTCTCGCGGCACATCCGCCTGAAAGCCGCGTTCAACCACATGCACATATTTCTCGACCCGCATCCCGACGAAAAAGCATCCTACGCCGAGCGCCGCCGCCTGTTCCGCAGGCCGGGCTCGACCTGGATGGACTACCGCAAGGAGCTCATCTCCAGTGGCGGCGGTGTTTTCCTGCGCACGGAAAAAGCCGTTCCGATCAGCCCCGAAGTCGGTGAGTGGCTGGGCATATCCGAAGAAGAGCTGTCACCCAACGAACTGATCCGCAGCCTGCTCAAGGCCGAATTCGACCTGCTCTGGAACGGCGGCATCGGCACTTACGTGAAAGCCTCGGCGGAAAGCCATGCCGACGTCGGCGACCTGGCCAACAACGCGCTGCGCGTAAACGGCAGCGAACTCAACTGCAAAGTGGTCGGCGAAGGCGGCAACCTCGGCATGACGCAGCTGGGACGGATCGAGTTCGCGATGCAGGGCGGGCGCGTCAACACCGACTTCATCGACAACTCGGCCGGCGTGGACACCTCGGACCACGAGGTGAACATCAAGATCCTGCTCAACCAGGTGATGGCGAAACGCCGGCTGGGCATGGAGCGCCGAAACGCGCTGCTCGAGGAGATGAGTGAGGAAGTCGCGCAGCAGGTTCTGCGCAACACCTACCTGCAGACCCAGGCCATTTCGCTGATGGCGAAACTCTCCCCCGGCCTGATCGGCGCAATGGGGCATTTCATCTCCGTGCTGGAAGACGAAGGGTCCCTGGACCGGGAGCTCGAATTCCTGCCGTCGGAAGAAGACCTGGCGGCCCGGCGCAAGCAGGGCGCCGGCCTGACGCGGCCCGAGCTGGCCGTGCTGCTGTCTTACTCCAAGATCACGCTGTACCGGCAGTTGCTGGAATCGAACGTGCCTGAGGACGAGTGGCTGTCCGCCGAAGCGGTCAATTACTTCCCGGCGCAGATTCGGGAGGCATACGCGCACTACGTGGGCCGGCACCGCCTGAAACGCGAAATCGTCGCGACGCAGGTGACGAACAGCCTGGTCAACCGCATGGGGGCGACTTTTGCCCTGCGCATGCAGGAAGACACGGGCTGCCAGCCTTGCGACGTCGCCCGCGCGTACACCATCGCCCGCGAGGTTTTTGCCGCGCGCGATTTCTGGGCGCAAATCGAAAGGCTCGACAACCGCGTCGATGCCGGGCTGCAGATGTCGGCCATGCTGGAGATGTGGTACCTGCTGCGCCAGGCGACCCGCTGGCTGCTTGGCTTGCCGCAGGAACGGCTCGAGATCGACGCGATGGTGAAACGCCTCGCGCCGGGAATCATGACAATGGAAAAAATCATTGGAAAACGCCTGCGCGCCGACCAGAAGGAAGCCTTGAACCTCCGTGCCGAGCCCTTTGCCGCAAACGGATTCGGGCGCAGGCTGGGGCGGCGCATCGCGCTGCTGCCGCACCTGTTCCCTGCACTGGACGTGGTGGAGACCGCCGCGCGGCGCAAAATGGACGTCGAGAGGGTCGCCGACGTGTTCTATGCTCTTGGCGGCGTGTTGCAGGTAGACTGGCTGAGGCAGCAGATCGAAGCGCTGGAAGTGGCCGGAAAGTGGCACGCGATGTCGCGCGCCAACCTGCGCGAAGAGTTGCTCTCGCACCACAACCGGTTGGTGGAGCAGGTCCTCTCGGGCTTCGGCCGTCGCAGAGACCCCGTTGCGGACTGGCTGCAGGCGCACAGCGCCCGGGTCGACGAGGCTGGTACCATGCTCGAGAAAATGAAAGAACAGGCGGAAATGGATTACGCGACTTTGTCCGTCGCGGTCCGGTCCCTCGGTAAACTTGCGGATGATACGGCTGATGACTGAAGAACCGAAAATTCACTTCGTCGCCACGCAGCAGGATGGCGCGGAAGAAGTAGCGGAAACATTGGGCCGGCGTTACGGCGCTCATGAACTGCAGGATGCGGAAGTGATCGTCGCGCTGGGCGGTGACGGCTTCATGCTGCGGACGCTGCACCGTCACCTGCCGTCCGGCCTGCCGGTGTATGGCATGAAACTGGGCGACGTGGGTTTCCTGATGAACCGCTATGGCGAAGACGATCTTTATCGGCGCCTGAACGACGCCAACATCGTATCGCTCAACCCCTTGCGCATGAACGCGGTCAACGAGGGCGGGGGTGAAGCCACCGCGCTGGCGATCAACGAGGTCGCGCTGCTGCGGCAGGTCAACCAGGCCGCGCACATCCGCGTGCTGGTCAACGGTTCCGTCAAGGTGGATACGCTGGTCTGTGACGGTGTGCTGGTCGCTACCGCGGCCGGCAGCTCGGCCTATAACCTGTCGGTTCAGGGGCCGATCCTGCCCCTGGGCACCGATGCGATCGCGATGACGCCGATATCACCGTTCCGCCCGCGCCGCTGGCGCGGGGCGGTGCTGCCCTCCAGCGCAAAAGTTCGCTTCGAGGTGCTCGACTGCTACAAACGGCCGGTGGCCGCCACCGCCGACGCGCAGGAAATCCGCAACGTGGTCAGCGTCGACGTTTTCGAGGAAAAAGACATCACGCTAAAGCTGATGTTCGACCCCGACCACTCGCTGGAGCAGCGCATTCTCGACGAGCAGTTCCTCTAGGAGTCAGAGTAAAACTTCGGTTTTACTCTGACCCCGGTTTTTCATCGCTCGATCGAACGCATGGGCAAGGCAGGTAAATTGCGTTTGAGGCCTTTTCGCCAATCGGTGCTTCTGAGTATCATCCATGCAGGCTTGGCTGAGTATAAACAGGTTTAAAAGAGGTCTGACGGACTGAATGGAAGAGGAAAACCGAAAGACATCAGTGCTGTTCGTGTGCATGGGCAATATCTGCCGCTCGCCCGCCGCCGAGGGCGTGTTTCGCAAGCTCGTGGAGCAGGCCAACCGCATAAGCGAGTTCGAAATCGATTCGGCCGGCACCATCGGCTACCACGCCGGCAGCCGCGCGGACAGCCGCATGCGCGCCGCCGCCGGTGCGCGCGGTTACCAGCTCGAAAGTCTGGCGCGGCGTGTCGAGCCGGGCGATTTTGCCCGTTTTGACCTGATCGTGGCGATGGACGATGAGAATTACGAGGAACTTTTCGAGATGGATATGGGGCAGGGCGCCCGGCTGGTCCGCATGTGCGAGTATTGCACGCGGCACGACGAAACCGAGGTGCCGGACCCCTACTACGGCGGGCCGGATGGCTTTGAGCATGTGCTGAACATTCTCGAGGACGCCTGCGGCAACCTGCTGAACCGAATGTCCGAAGAAAGGTGAGCGCGGATTATCCGCCGGTCCTGGACGCCCTGGGCAAAGGCCCGCCGGTCGCGGTCCGTCATGTCGGCGGCGGCTGCATCGCCGATGCCCAAATCGCCATTTTCGAAGACGGCTTCAGGGTGTTCGTCAAGACGGTAGCCGGCGTTCCGGACATGTTCGAGCGCGAGGCGGAGGGCCTGGAGGCGCTCGCCGAAGCGGATGCGCTGCGTGTTCCCCGTGTGCTGGCCGTCGACGCCAACGGCCTGGTGCTGGAATTCGTCGCCCAGGGTTCGCCGAAACCCGGATTTTTTCAATCGTTCGGGCGCCGTTTCGCACGCCTGCATCGGCATGCAGGCCCGCAGTGCGGATTCCCTCACGACAACTACATCGGCGCGACGCCGCAGCTCAACCGGCCGCTCGAGGGTGCATTCGGCGCTGGTGTGAATGACGGCAGCGACTGGCCCGGGTTTTTTATCGAACGGCGCCTGCGTTACCAGGCCCGGCTGGCCGAAGAGCGTGGGCACGGAGCGGAATTGCGACGCCTGTTGGATGTCTGCGAGGCAACGCTTTGCGATTTGCTCGACGCTGCGATCGAAGCTCCTTGCGTGCTGCACGGCGATCTGTGGGGCGGCAACTTCATGATTGACGAGAAAGGCGAGCCCTGCCTGATCGACCCGGCCGTCTACTACGGCCACCGCGAGGCCGACCTCGCCATGACGAGGCTGTTCGGCGGCTTCGACGCGGCGTTTTACCGCGCTTATGACGAGGAATTTCCCCTGGCTGACGGCCACCGGGAACGCCTGCCGATCTACCAGCTCTACCACCTGCTGAATCACCTCAACCTGTTCGGCAGCGGCTATTACGGCCAGTGCGAGCGGATTCTGCGTCGGTATCAGTAGAAGCTCGCAAAAATGGTGAAATTCGGACACGGATGATCACCGGTCTGTTTGTTTTCCCGTAAATACCGAGTGGGCTGCCGGCTCAGTATCACTGTGCTCCAGCTTTCTCAGACTCCCGCCCGGCCCAATGATCCGTATCGGTCCATGGCCGTCGGCCCGCCGGGCTTCCCTCGCGATTGATCCGCTCGACGGGGCCGGCAAACAAAACTTCCTGTTTTGTCTTGCCTCGACTGCAGGGGCCAGGCTCGATTTTCATCCTTTTCAAATTACCCTGGAGCGGGCTACTGGCTCAGCGCCGCCCTGCGGCGGTTCCCTCGTATCCGATCCGCATGGACGGGACCGCCCGTGAGGTCATCCTCTACCATACGGACTCGATTGGCCATCCAGGCCAATCGTCCCTATGCGGCCCGGATACTCGGCACTGAGACCTGATGTTCGCCCGCCGGGGTAATTTGAAAAGGCTGAAAGTGCTGCTGGTTCGAAGGCCGCGGTGCCGATAGCTCCTTGACGGGGTCTTTGAAACAGGATGTTTCAAGAGAAGCGGCACACGGAAGTGCTCGAGCGCCCCCGGAAAGGAGGTATCGGTATCGAGGCCGGGTCAGCGCCGTTTGCAGGCGATGACCATCCAGTCTTGCCTGAGTACCGGGCCCGCCGTAAGCTAGCCCGCATGCCGATCAAGCCCCTCCCGGATCACCTCGTCAACCAGATTGCCGCCGGCGAAGTCGTGGAACGTCCTTCCTCTGTCGTCAAGGAACTGGTTGAAAACAGCCTCGATGCCGGCGCGCGTCACGTCAAGGTCAGCCTGGAGCGGGGCGGGCGGCAGGCCGTGCGCGTCGAGGACGACGGCGAGGGCATGGCGCGTGACGATCTCGCGCTGGCATTGCAGCGCCATGCCACCAGCAAGATCGCCAGCCTTGAAGACCTGGAAAGCGTCGCGACCATGGGTTTTCGGGGAGAGGCCCTGCCCAGTATCGCCTCGGTATCCCGCGTGGACCTGGCTTCGCGGCACTCCGCGGAAGAGCACGGCTGGAGCGTGCGTGTTCGGCGCGGCGAAATTTCCGAGCCGGAGCCTTCGCCCGTGCAGCGCGGCACCCGTATCAGCGTCGAGGACCTGTTCTACAACACCCCGGCACGGCGCAAGTTCCTGCGCGCCGAGCGCACCGAGTTCAATCACGCGGACCAGTTGCTGAGGCGCTTTGCGCTGGCCCGCTTCGACGTCGGCTTCGAACTCGAACACGACGGCCGCAGCATCAGCGTGCTGCCGCCGGTCAGTGACGGGAACGGCGAGGCCCAGCGGCTGAAACGGGTAATGGGCCCCGAGTTCATGGAAAACACGGTGCGCATCGATTCCGAGCGCGGCGGCCTGCGGCTCAGCGGCTGGGTGGCGGAACCGCGTTACAATCGCTCCCGCGCCGACCGCCAGTTCTTTTTCGTCAACGGCCGGGCGATCAACGACCGCGTCGTTGCGCACGCGGTGCGCTCCGCCTTCCAGGACGTGCTCTACCATGGCCGGCACCCGGCTTTTGTCCTCTACCTGGAACTGCCGCCCGAGGCCGTGGATGTGAACGTGCACCCGCAGAAACACGAGGTCCGGTTTCGCGATTCGCGCACGGTGCACGACTTCCTGTACGGCACGCTCAATCATGCCCTGGCGCAGACCGGCAGCGGCGGCCTCAGGCCCGGCGCCGGACTGCAGGCGGCGGCATCGGGAACGGCTGCGTTCCCGCGGCAGAGCGGTATCGCCATGCCGGTCAGTGAACAGATCGGGGCCTATGCCAGGGCGCTGGGAAGCGGCCGGGGAGCCGCGGCTTCCGCTGATACCCCAGCGGATGAACCGGACCGGGACGACGCCGACATTCCGCCCCTGGGTTTTGCGCTGGCGCAGCTTCACGGCATTTACATCCTCTCGCAGAACGCCGAGGGACTGGTGCTGACCGACATGCACGCAGCGCACGAACGCATCACCTACGAGCAGCTCAAATCACGCCACGAAGCGGGCGGCATACGAAGCCAGCGGCTGCTGGTGCCGGTCGATGTGGCCGTCAGCGAGGACGAGGCGGGCCTGGCCGAAGAATTTGCCGGTGAACTGGCTGATCTCGGTTTGCGCATCGATCGCAGCGGTCCTGAGAGCGTGGCCCTGCGCGAGGTGCCGGCCCTGCTGGCCCGGTGCGACGCGGCGCAGCTGCTGCGTGATTTGCTCTCCGATTTTTCCCGCATGGGACGCAGCTCCCGCGTCGAAGCCGAGAGCAACGAAATCCTGTCGACCATGGCCTGTCACGGTTCCGTGCGCGCCAACCGGCAGCTGACCCTGCCGGAAATGAACGCCTTGCTGCGCGACATGGAGCGCACGGAGCGCTCCGCTCATTGCAACCACGGCCGGCCGACCTGGATCCAGCTCGACATGGCGACACTGGACCGCCTGTTCCTGCGCGGCCGGTGAGCGCGGTGGAGCAGAGGCCACGCGCCATTTTCCTGATGGGTCCGACCGCGTCGGGGAAAACCGCCCTGGCGGTGGAACTGCGCCGGCGCTATGCCGTCGATATCATCAGCGTCGACTCGGCGCTGGTGTACCGCGGCATGGATATCGGCACCGCCAAACCCGATGCAAAAACCCTGAGCATCGCGCCCCATGCGCTGATCGATATCCGCGAGCCGACGCAAAGCTACTCGGCAGCCGAATTCCGCGAAGACGCGCTGGCCGAGATGGAGCGCATCACCCGCGCCGGGCGCACGCCCCTGCTGGCCGGCGGTACCATGCTGTATTTCCGGGCCTTGTCACGGGGGCTGGCCGACCTGCCTTCGGCGGATCCGGAAGTGCGGGCAGCGCTGGAAGCAGAGGCCGAACAAAAAGGCTGGGCCGCGCTGCATGAACGCCTTGCCCGGCTGGACCCGGTCGTCGCCGGGCGGATTCACCCCAACGATCCGCAGCGCATCCAGCGGGCGCTGGAAGTCATCGAGATCACCGGCCGGCCGATGAGCGAGCTTCAGGCCGAGCAGGAGGCCGCGGCGCTGCATTACCGCGTGCTGCGCATCGTGGCCTGCCCACGACCCCGGTCGCTGCTGCACGAACGCATCGCGCAGCGCTTCGATGAGATGATGGCGCAAGGGTTCATGAACGAAATGCGCGGCCTGTTCGCGCGCGGCGACCTGCACACGGACCTGCCGTCAATGCGCTGTGTCGGTTACCGCCAGGCCTGGGGATTTCTCGCCGGGAAATACGGTCGCGAGGAAATGCGTGAAAAGGCACTGGCGGCCACCCGGCAGCTGGCCAAGCGCCAGATGACATGGTTGCGGCAGGAACGCGACGCGCTGTGGTATGATCCAACCGTGGACGGCGAAGAGGCGGAAATCATCCGGAAAGTCGGTGATTTCCTTGATTAATGCGCTCCACGAACCCAGATACGAGAAACCGCACATAACATAGCCGTAGAAAACGGAAGAACAGGAGAGCGGACATGTCCAAAGGCCAGTCGCTGCAGGAACCTTTTCTCAATGCTTTGCGCCGCGAGCGCGTTCCCGTCTCGATATACCTTGTCAACGGTATCAAGCTGCAGGGTCAGATCGAGTCTTTCGACCAGTTTGTCGTTCTGCTGAAGAATTCCGTCAGCCAGATGATCTACAAGCACGCCATTTCAACCGTCGTGCCGGCACGGAACGTGCGCATGTCCGACGAGGAAGATGGCTGAAGCCCTATCACCCCTGAGGTCGCAACCGCTTGATTGACAGAGCCGAGCGAGGCGACCTCGCGGTCGTATTACATCCTGAATTCAGGCACACCGGGCCCGACGCGCTGGACGAGTTCCAGGAGTTGGCGCGCTCGGCGGGCGCCGAGGTTGTCGGCGTGGTCGTCGCGCCGCGCGACCGGCCCGACGCGAAATTCTATGTCGGCAGCGGCAAGATCGAAGAGCTGAGCGAAGTCATCGAAGCCACCGGCGCCAACCTGGTGCTGGTCAGCCGTTCCCTTTCCGCGGTGCAGGAACGCAACATCGAAAAAGCCTGCGGCCTGCGCGTGCTGGACCGGTCCACGCTGATCCTGGATATTTTCGCGCAGCGCGCACAATCCTATGAAGGCAAGCTGCAGGTGGAACTGGCCCAGCTGCGTCACCTGTCCACCCGGCTGGTCCGCGGCTGGACGCACCTGGAACGCCAGAAGGGCGGTATCGGCCTGCGCGGCCCGGGTGAAACCCAGCTCGAGACCGACCGCCGCCTGATCGGTGTGCGCATCCGGCAGCTGAAAAACCGGCTCGAACGGGTCGACCGGCAGCGTGAGCAGAGCCGGCGTCAACGCAAGCGTTCACGCGCTCCGCTGCTGGCCCTGGTCGGTTACACCAATGCCGGCAAGTCCACGCTGTTCAACCGGCTGACGGGCGCCCAGGTTGGCGCAGAGGACCTGCTTTTCGCCACGCTGGACCCGACCGTGCGCAAGATCCGCGATACGCACTTCGGCGACGTGCTGCTGGCTGATACGGTCGGCTTCGTCAGCGACCTGCCGCACGAGTTGATCGCCGCCTTTCGGGCCACCCTGCAGGAGGCGCGTGAAGCGGACCTGCTGCTGCACGTGATGGACATATCCGACCCGTACCGGATGGAACGGCAGCAGGATGTCGAGACCGTGCTCGAGTCCATTGGCGCCGACGCTATTCCGTCCATCCGGATTTTCAACAAGATCGACATCGGCGGCGAGGAACCGGTCGTGCACCGCGACGACAACGGCCGCCCGGTCGCCGTGGCGATATCGGCGGTTAGCGGCGAGGGCGTCGCGGCGCTGCGCGAGGTCATCGGAGAACTCCTGGCGGACGAGCGCATCGAGCGCTGGATCGAACTGGAAGGGAGTGATGGGCGGCTGCGCGCACAATTGTTTGAACTGGGTGTGGTCAGCGAGGAGCGAATCACGGAAAATGGTCACTGGATGCTGCATGTCGACGTGCCGCGTGAAACCGCGGAACGGCTGGCGAGACAGCCCGGGAAAGAGGGCGAGGTCGCCCGCAGCCAGTTGCTGGTTTAGCCGTCCGACTTGAAACCCGCCGCTGACAACCCAAGCTAGCCAGATGTTAACCAAGGTCGGTGCACACGCGTCGGCCTGACCCAGACAGGAGAAGCAAATGCCCTGGAAAGAGCCTGGCAAGGGCGACAAGGATCCCTGGAATTCGGGTGATCAGCCGCCCGACCTCGATGAAGTTTTTCGCAACGTCAGCCGGAACATAAGAAACATGTTCGGCATGGGCGGCGGCAGCCGCAAGCGCAAGTCCGGCAACGGCAGCGGCGGCATACTGAGTATCGTTGTCATCGCGCTGGTGCTGTGGATCGCTTTCGACTCGGTGCACATCGTGGACGAAGCGGAGCAGGGCGTGGTCCTGCGTTTCGGCGCATACACCCGCAGCCAGCCGCCGGGCATCAATTTCACGCTGCCCCGGCCGTTCGAGACCATGTACAAGGTCAACGTGCGCAACGTGCGCTCGCTGGAAGACCGCGGCAACATGCTCACCGAGGACGAAAACCTGGTCGAGTTCCTGTACAAGGTGCAATACCAGATATCTGCGGCGCAGAACTTCCTGTTCCGTGTCCGGGACCCCGAGACCACGGTAAAACAGGCCGCCGAGAGCGCCCTGCGTGAATCGGTCGGCACCAACCGCCTGGACGCGATCCTCGAAGGCACCCAGCGCGAGGCCATCCGTATCGAGACCCAGCGCGTGCTGCAGGAAACGCTCGACCGCTACGATGCCGGCATAAGGATCACCCAGTTCAACCTCGAGGACGTCAACGTGCCCAACGCGGTGCGCGAGGCTTACTCCGACGTCATCCGCGCCCGCGAGGACAAGGAGCGCTTCATCGAGGAAGCCCGCGTGCACGCCAACAGCGTGGTGCCGGAAGCACGCGGACAGGCGGCCCGTATCGTGCAGGAGGCGGAAGGTTACCGGCAGTCGGTGATCGCGCTGTCCCAGGGTGAGGCGGAACGCTTCAACCAGCTGTACAAGGAATACCTGAAAGCCCCGGAAATCACGCGCAAGCGTCTTTACCTGCAAACCATGGAAAGCGTATTCGGGCGCAACAAGAAGGTGCTGATCGACGCGGACCAGTCCGGCAACGTGCTGTACCTGCCGCTGGACCAGATCACGGGCAAGCCGTCCTCGCAGAGCAGCGTGATCCCGCCGCTGGTAGGGACCGACAGCGCCGCCGGAGGCGACCCGTCCAATGCAAGCCGTGCGGCACGAAGGGAGGGCAGGCAATGATTCGCAACATCGTTTTGATATTGGCCGCGATTCTCGCAATCACCGGTATATCCGCGGCATTCATCGTTTCGGAGACCGAGTACGCCATCAAGTTTCAGCTCGGCCGCATTATCAAGTCCGACTACGAGCCCGGGCTGCATTTCAAGGTGCCGTTCATCAACAACGTGCGCAAGTTCGACCGCCGCCTGCTGACGCTGGACACGGACGCTGAAAAGATGATCACCTCCGAGCAGAAGTTCGTACAGGTCGACTCCTTCGTCAAGTGGCGCATCGTTGACGTCGCGCGCTTCTACACCGCCTTCCAGGGTGACGAGCGCCAGGCGCTGCTGCGGCTCGACAGTATCGTGAAAGACCGTATCCGCAACCAGATCGCCGCGCGCAAGCTCGTCGAAGTCATTTCCGAGCAGCGCGTAACGACGATGCTGGATATCGCTCGCGAGGCCAACGTCGCTACCGAGGACCTCGGCATCGAGATCGTCGACGTGCGCATCAAGGCCATCGAGCTGCCGGACGATGTTCGCGACTCGGTCTACCGGCGCATGGCGGCTGACCGCCAGAAGGAAGCCAACAAGTACCGGTTCGAGGGGCGCGAAGAGGCCGAGCGCATCCGCGCCGACGCGGATCGCGAGGCGCGGGTCATCCTGGCCGAGGCGGAGCGCGAGGGCCAGACCACGCGCGGCGCCGGTGACGCCCGCTCGACCGAAATCTACGCGGCGGCCTACGGGCAGGACGAGGAATTTTTCGCGTTCTACCGCAGCCTGCAGGCCTACAGCACGGCGTTCGGCGAGGGCAGCGACGTGATGGTGCTGGACCCGTCATCGAAATTTTTCGATTATTTCGGATCGGATGAGGCCAGGGACTGAGGACAGGCCGATATGGCGCAGGATCTGCTGACGGCCTTCGCGCTGGTGCTGATCATCGAGGGTATTCTCCCGGTGGTGACACCGCGGGGCTGGCAAAGCGCCATTCAGCAGCTGTCCCGGCAGAAACCCGGCGTGATCCGTGTCGGCGGGCTCATCAGCATGCTGGCCGGAGCGTTGCTGCTGCAATTTCTACATTGAATCACGGAAGGCAGGCATGAACCGAAACATCGTGGTGCTCGGAACGCAGTGGGGCGACGAGGGCAAGGGCAAGATCGTTGACCTGCTGTGCCGCGACGCGGACGCCGTGGTGCGTTTCCAGGGCGGGCATAACGCCGGCCATACGCTGGTCATCGACGGCGAAAAAACGGTTCTGCACCTCGTGCCCTCGGGCATCCTGCAGCCCGGCGTGGAGTGCCTGATCGGCAACGGCCTGGTGCTTTCCCTGCAGGCGCTGCGAACCGAGATCGAGGCGCTCGAAGGCCGCGGCATCGATGTGCGTTCACGGCTGGGCATTTCACCGGCCTGCGCCATCATCATGCCCTGGCACCAGCAAATCGACCTGGCGCGTGAGCTTGCGCTGGGCAAGCGCGCAATCGGCACGACCGGGCGGGGTATCGGTCCGGCCTACGAGGACAAGGTCGCACGCCGCGGCCTGCGCACCTCGGACCTGCTGAACGCGGAGTCGCTTCCGGGCAAGATCGAACAGATACTCGATTACCACAATTTCGTTCTGACGCAGCGCTTCGGCCAGGAAGCCGTTTCCGTGACGGCCATGGTCGATGAAGCGCTGGAGCTCGGGGCCTACTTCGCCGACATGGTGCGTGATGTCAGCGGTCGCCTGTACGCGCTGCGCGCCGCTGGCAAGCGTGTGATGTTCGAGGGCGCCCAGGGCAGCCTGCTGGACATCGATCACGGCACCTATCCATTCGTCACCTCGTCCAATACCACGATCGGCGGCGTCTGCACCGGAGCCGGCATCGGCCCCGACGCCATCGACTACGTGCTGGGCATCACCAAGGCCTACGTGACCCGTGTCGGCGGCGGGCCGTTTCCGACCGAACTGTTCGACGAGAACGGTGCACGGCTCGCCGAGCGCGGTGCGGAGTTCGGCGCGACCACCGGCCGCCCGCGTCGCTGCGGCTGGCTGGATGCCGTGGCGCTGCGCCGCATGGTCAGACTGAACGGGGTCAGCGGCTTTTGCGTGACCAAGCTCGACGTCATGGACGGGTTCGAGGAAATCCGCATCTGCACCCATTATCGCCTTGGCGGGGAAGTGCTCGACGCGCCGCCGCTGGATGCAGATGCCTGGGCCGAGCTCGAGCCGGTCTACGAGACTTTCCCGGGTTGGCAGGAGTCCACGCGCGGCGTGACCCGCATGGAAGACCTGCCGCCGAACGCGCGCTCCTACCTGGACGCGATGGAAAGCCATTGCGGGGCAGCGGTGCACATCGTTTCCACCGGCCCCGACCGCGCCGAGAATATCGTCGTCCGGTATCCCTTCGATTTCTGATAGCGCGCCCCGCTGCGGCCGGGCGGGCTCGGTTCCTGTGCAGCCGTTCCGCTAAATGACCCAGGTCATATTAGTAGAAGCTTAATAAAGTCTTTATATTAGGTGATGCTAAAATGAGAGCCCGTTAAAAACCGGTCTCTCGGATAGCACATGCAAAAGCGTCAAAACGGCTGGATCGCCGGCCTGGTCTTCATCATCGCACTGGTCTCGGTGCCCGTCTGGTACTTCACAAAAGCCGACGATGCCGTGCGCGGGCAGATTCCGGACAGCCCCTGGGACGGCGTGCCGCGCCGCGCGGCCCCCGTCGATCATTCGGCCCTGATGGAAGGCCCGTTCGAGACCGGTAAAGACGTCACCGTGGCTTGTCTCGAGTGCCACGAGGATGCCGCCCGGCAGGTGATGCAGACACCGCACTGGACCTGGGAATCCGCGCCGGTCGAACTCGAAGGGCGCGATGAGCCGGTCGTGATCGGCAAAAAGAACGCCATCAACAATTTCTGTATCGGCATCCAGGGGAACTGGGACAGCTGCACCGCCTGCCATGCCGGCTACGGCTGGGCCGACGAGACCTTTGACTTCGGCGATGAAGCCAATGTCGACTGCCTGGTCTGCCACGACAACAGCGGCGGTTACATCAAGAGCAAGGCCGGGCTTCCGGCCGCGGGCGTTGACCTGCTCGCGGCGGCAAAAAGTGTCGCTCTGCCGACGCGCGAAAACTGCGGCAGCTGCCATTTCCGCGGCGGCGGCGGCGATGCGGTCAAGCACGGGGACCTCGACGAAAGCCTGTACTACCCGGAAGACCACGTCGATGTGCACATGGGGCGCTACGATTTCCAGTGTATTGATTGCCACAAGACCGAGGATCACCTGATCAGCGGGCGTTCGATTTCGGTCAGCGTCGACAACGAGAACCAGATCGCCTGCACGGACTGCCACGCCGAACGCCTGCACGCGGACCAGCGCATCAATGCGCACACCGAGAGTGTCGCCTGCCAGACCTGCCACATTCCGGAAGTAGCGGTGCACCAGGCGACCAAGACGCACTGGGACTGGTCGACCGCCGGCGACGACGAACGCGAGGAAGCGACGCACGAATACCTCAAGATCAAGGGCAGTTTCGTTTACGAGAAGAATCTCAAACCGGAATTCGTCTGGTACAACGGTCACGCGGACCGCTACCTGCTCGGAGACCCCGTCGCCGAGGAAGGCATAACGGCGCTCAATCCGCCCAAGGGCGATATCCGTGACCCCGAGGCAAAAATATGGCCGTTCAAGGTGCACCGCGCGATGCAGCCCTACGACACCGAAAACCGCTACCTGATGCAGCCGGTCACGGCGGGCGAGGGCGGTTTCTGGCGCGAGTTCAATTGGGACCAGGCGATTCAGCTCGGCTCCGAGGTCACCGGGATGGACTACAGCGGCGAGTTCGGCTTTGCCGCTACCTCGATGTACTGGCCGCAGACCCACATGGTCGCGCCAAAGGAGCAGGCGCTGCAGTGCAAGGCCTGTCACTGTGAGCGCGGCTGTATCGACTGGGAGGCGATCGGTTACCCCGGTGACCCGCTGAAGTGGGGAAGCCGCAACCGCATCCACCGGGAAGACCTGGCCGGGGCGGGAGAGCAACGATGAAAAAACTGCTGTCCCTGTTCCTGGCGTTCTTCGCCGTGCACACCGCGAACGCCGAACTGAACGAGTTTCACCCGGAATTCCCCCTGCTCGACGTTAATGGCGGCCTCGTGATGGAGAGCGGGCTGCCGATGTCGACCATGCAGACCTGCGGCGAATGCCACGACACCGGTTTCATCGTTTCTACCAGCGACCACCTGGCCGCAGGCGTCTTTGAAGAAGGTGAAATTCCGTGTCTCGAGTGCCATGGATCGTTCCAGGAGCCCGCTGACTGGAGCGCGCTTCCGTTCAACGCGGACGGCAGCCTGTCGGTCGAGGTCATGGAAGTGCACAAACCGCTCGACCGCAACTGCGCCAGCTGCCACCAGGTCGTCAACAACCAACTGGACATACCGCTGACCGTGGCGCCGCAGCCGTCGGAAATCACGATGACGGACCGGACGGGCCAGATTTTCGCGGCCCAGAAGATCGTCAACAGCGGGCTCAATATCGAGGGCAAGAACGAACTGGCGCGGCCGTTCGACGTTCATGCGGACCGCGTGGTCCACTGCGTGAACTGTCATTATTCGCTGAATAATCCGGTGTACTATCGACAGCGCGAGGAAAGCCGGCCCGACCACATGACTTTCGATCCGCGCCGCCTGACCAGCGCAGAATACCTGCAGCGGCCGTTCCACCAGTTGGCCAAGGGAAGTTCCCGGGACGGGCTCGGCGCCTTTGAAACCGAGAACAGCATGCGCCGCTGCGAGACCTGCCACGACGCCGAGGTCGTTCACCGGTGGCTGCCCTACAGGCAGCGGCATTTCGCATCGCTGGCCTGTGAATCCTGCCACGTGCCCGAAGTATTCGGCCCGACACTGAAAACGCTCGACTGGACCCTCGTCGACAGCGCGGGCAACCCCGGGCGCGAATACCGCAACGTCGACGGCGATCCCTTTGCCGCGGATGGCCTGATCAGCGGCTTCCGGCCGGTCATCATGGCGCGAGAGAACGTCGGCGGCGAGCGCAAGTTGGCGCCGTTCAACCTCGTGACCAGCTGGTACTGGACCGCGGGCGAGAGCAACGAGCGCATTGCGCCGGAGCGGCTGGCGGACGTGTTTCACAGCGCCGGCCGACGGCACGCCGATCTCGAGCCCGGCGACCACCACGAAGCGGCGAAAGCCCGGCTCGAAGCCGCCGGTTTCGATAACGTGCAGCTGGCCTCGGAGATCGTTCCGTACCCCGTCAACCACGGTGTGGTCAACGGTGTCTGGGCGACCCGGGATTGCCGCAGTTGTCACGGCGCGGACTCCATCCTCGGCGCATCGGTCCAACTGGCCGGCAGCCTGCCGGGCGGATTGCTGCCGGCGTTCGGCGATGACGCCGGCGTGACCGGCCGGGGTTCGGTCCGGGCGCTGACCGGCGGCGGCGCGGTGTTCACACCGTCGACAACCGCCGAGGGCTACTACGTGCTCGGGCTCGACAATGTGCCCCTGGTCGACCTGGCTGGCCTCGTGATGTTCTTCGGAATTCTCGGCGGCGTATCCATTCACGGGTTCCTGCGCTTCATCGCCCATCGCCGCTGGGGCGTACCCGAGCGGCCGACCAAGCGTGTCAAGCTGTATGACGCCTACGACCGCATCTGGCACTGGCTGCAGGCCGGTGTGATCCTGTTGCTGCTGCTGACCGGCCTGATCATCCACAAACCGCATATTTTCGGCATCTTCAGCTTCCGCTACGTCGTCGAGGTGCACAATGTGCTCGGCTTCATCCTGCTGATCAACGCCGCCCTGGCGCTGTTCTACACGCTGGCCAGCGGCACCATCAAGCGCTTCTTCCCGAACCCGGACGGCCTGTTCATCCGGACCTTCGAGCAGGCCATGTTCTACACCCGCGGCATTTTTGCCGGCGAGGCCCACCCGCTGGAGAAAACGCCGCAGAACCGGCTCAATCCGCTGCAGCAGGTGACCTACCTGGCGATCATCAACATTCTGCTGCCGGCGCAGGTGGTCACCGGCTTCCTCATCTGGGGATCGCAGTACTGGCCGGCGCTCACCGGCATGCTGGGCGGGCTGCCGGTGCTGGGCCCGGTGCATACTTTCCTGGCCTGGGCCTTCGCGGCGTTTATCGTGATGCACGTGTACCTGACCACCACCGGCGAAACGCCGCTGTCGGGCATCAAGGCGATGGTTACCGGCTGGGAGGATGTGGAAGTGCACGACGAAGTAACCCATTCCAACGTGAAGGAGGCGACCCATGGCTGAACGAGCCAGGCCTTATATGAACCCCTACGTGGCCGGGACGATTCTCGGTATCGTCCTGTTCCTGGCATTTTTCATTACCGGAACCGGGCTGGGCGCATCGGGTGGACTGAACCGCGCGCTCGTCTACGCGCAAAACATCATCAGCCCGGAACACATCGACCAGGTCCCCTACCTGCTGAAAATGGCCGGCGGCAGCACGAACCCGCTGGACAACTGGATCGTCTACCTCACCGCGGGCACGCTGCTGGGCGGTTTTCTTTCCGGGCTTTACGGCAGGCGGGTCAAGCTCGAAACCAACAAGGGACCGGGCATCGGCAACGGAACGCGCTGGGTGCTGGCGTTTATCGGCGGCGGCCTGATGGGTTACGGCGCCCGGCTGGCGCGCGGTTGTACATCCGGCCAGGCGCTGTCCGGCGGCGCGGTTTTGTCGGTGGGCAGTTGGGCCTTCATGTTCGCGGTGTTCGCGGGTGCTTACGCACTGGCGTATTTCCTGCGCAAGGTCTGGAACTAGGAGCATGCGGCCATGACACTATTTCCTCTTCCATTGACAGAATTGCTCGGCCAGCAGGGCTCTCACTTCGTTTACCTGCTGATCGGCATGGCGTTTGGCGCCACGCTGGAGACCGCCGGCTTCGGTAATTCGAAGAAGCTGGCGGCGCAGTTCTATTTCAAGGACCTGACCGTATTCAAGGTCATGTTCACCGCGATCATCGTGGCCATGACGTTGATTTTTCTTTCCTCTGCGTTCGGCCTGCTCGACTACAACCTCGTCTGGGTGCCGCCGACCTACCTGTGGCCGGGCATCGTTGGTGGCCTGATCATGGGCGTGGGTTTCATCGTGGGCGGATTCTGCCCGGGCACCTCGCTGGTGGGCGCGGTCACCGGCAAGATCGACGCGCTGTTTTTCGTGCTCGGCGTGCTGTTCGGAATCTTCCTGTTCGGCGAAACGGTAAGCAGCTTCGCCGTCTTTTTCGAGAGTTCCTTCATGGGCCGCTTCACGCTGCCGGAACTGTTCGGCGTGGACTACGGCGTGGTGGTTCTCGGCGTGCTGGCGATGGCGCTGTTCTGCTTCTGGGGCGCCGAGAAAATCGAGGCGGCGATCGGCGGCGAAAGCGCGCAGAAAGCGCCCCGCCTTGCCGTTCCCGGTGCGGCTTTCCTCGTGGCGCTGGGCGTGATCACCCTGCTGGCAGGGCAGCCGACCAATGCCGATCGCTGGAACATGATCGAGGCCGAGCAGAGCGTTCTCCTTGAGCAGCGCGCGGTGCAGATCGAGCCGGCTGAATTGCTGGGGCTGGCGCACGATACGCTAATCAGGGCCGTGATGATCGACGTGCGGGACGAGCGTCATTACAACCTGTTCCATATCCACGATGCACGCCTGGTGCCCATGGACCGGCTGGTCGAGACCGCGGAGCAACTCATGCAGGAGCCGCCCAATACCGTGTTCGTGGTGATGAGCAACGACGAGGCGCGGGCTACCGAGGCGTGGAAGGTTCTGAAGGCCGAGAGCCTGCCCAACGTTTACATCCTCGAAGGGGGCGTCAACAACTGGATACGGACATACGGCGAAGAGGCGTTCCTGCGCGACCGCTACGTGATGAACCGCGCCGACGACACGCCGGCCTACCGCTTCGAACTGGCGATCGGCTCACGGCACCCGGCCGCCGAACCGGGCCCGCACGGCGAGGTCGAGTTCGAGCCCAAGGTGAAGCTGGAGCAGAAACGCGCGCCGACCAGCGGTGGCTGTGGCTGAACAAACGTCATCCCGCGAATTCCGCAAAAAAGAACGTCATCCCGGAAATCACGATGAGGTCCCGGATATTCGCTTCGCGAATTCCGCAAAAAAGAACGTCATCCCGGAAAGCACGAAGTGATTATCCGGGATCTCCCATGCCCCGGTCCCGGGCGGTGCCTGTTTGGTGCGTGTCCGTCCGCCGCGACATGGGAATGAAGTAACGCACTACGATTATTCGTCGCCAACCGAAAAGGCGGTGAACCTGAAACCGGCGTTCACACCGGTTAGCTCTTTTCATGGGACGCTCAAGCACGTCCTGTGGCGCTTTGATGAGGACTTCCTGTCCTCATAAACCCCTGAAAAGAGCTGACCTGCGTGTTCACGCCTCGCTGGATTCCGGACATGACCCTGCTTCCAGGAACGTCATCCCGAAAACCACGATGAGGTCCCGGATATTCGCTTCGCGAATTCCGCAAAAAAGAACGTCATCCCGGAAATCACGAAGTGATTATCCGGGATCTCCCATGCCCCGGTCCCGGGCGGTGCCTAAGCCTCCAGCACCGCCTGCAGCGCCTCGACGAAATAATCGATGTTGCCGTCGTTGAACGAAGCGATATTCACGCGCGCCGAATTGACCGTGTAGATCGAGAACTCGTCGCGCAGCCGCTGCACCTGCTCGACGCTCAGCCCCATGAAGGAAAACATGCCGGACTGGCGTTCCAGGAAGGAAAAGTCCCGCTCGATGCCGGCGGCCGCGATTTTTTCCACCAGCAGGCTGCGCAGGCCGTTGATGCGGTCGCGCATGTCGGTCACTTCCTCGCGCCACAGCGCCGTGAGCTCCTCGGAGTGCAGGATGATGTCGATGGCGGCCGGACCGTGGGTCGGCGGCATGGAGTAGTTCTGGCGGGTCAGCGAGTTGATCACCGTGACCACGTCCTTCGCCTTGTCCCCGGTTTTGCAGACGACCGAGATCGCGCCGGTCCGCTCGCGGTATACCGCGAAGTTCTTGGAGCAGGAACTGGCGACGATCACCTCGGGGCATTTCTCGGCGAACAGGCGCACGGCCAGGGCGTCTTCCTCGATACCGCGTTCGAATCCCTGGTAGGCCAGGTCGATCATCGGTGTAAAGCCGCGCTCGGCGGCGACATCGCTGATCGTTTCCCACTGCTCCGGGTCCGGGCTGACGCCGCAGGGGTTGTGGCAGCAGCCATGGAACAGCACGATTTCTCCCGGCACCCGTTCCTGCAGCACGGTCATCATGTCGTCATAGCGCAGGCTGCTGGTGGCGGGGTCGAAGTAGGGGTAGCTTTCCATCTTCAGCCCCGCCGCGGAAAACACGGGTATGTGGTTGGCCCAGGTCGGATCGCTCATCCAGATCGTGGCGCCGGGGCGGGCTGTCTGCACCAGGTCTCCGGCGACTCTCAGCGCGCCGGTTCCGCCCGGCGTCTGGATGGTCTGGACGCGGCCGCTGCGAACCGTGTCGGAATCTGCGCCGAAGACCAGGTCTGCAATCGCGCTGTTGAAACCGGCCACCCCCGGTGGGCCGAGGTAGGTCTTGCTCTGTTCCTGTTCGAGCAGGAGACGCTCGGCTTGCTTGACGCAGCGCAGAATGGGCGTGTTGCCCTGTTCGTCCTTGTAGACGCCGATACCGAGGTCGATTTTTTTCGGATTGCTGTCGGCGGCGTGGGCGGCGATCAGGCCCAGGATGGGGTCGGCGGGTAGGGCGTTCAGGTGTTGCAGCATGGTCTGTCCTCGCGCGGTTACCCCTGAGATTTTCCCTGCAGCGGCGCGCCGAGGCAAGCTGGATCGTACCGACCGTCAGATGCCTTTATGCGGTAACATTCAAACTTTATCCTTGCAGCACTGAAATTACACTCATCGTAACCATGGAAACTCACCGTAACATATTGATTGCCATTGTTTTTTCACTGATTTCCTCGGTGGCGCTTGCGGACCGGCCGGCACTGATCCTGCAGATCACCGTCGACCAGCTTCGAGCGGACATGGTCTGGCGAAACGCGGATCGTTTCGGTGCGGGCGGCTACCGCTATCTGCTGGATGAAGGAACGGTTTATACCGACGCGCTATTCCGGCACGCGACGACGGTGACGGCGGTCGGGCACGCAACGCTGGCCACCGGGGGCAGCCCCCGCCAACACGGAATCGTCGCCAATGACTGGTGGGACCGCGGCAATCGCCGCGTCCTGAACAACGTGGAAGATCCGAATGCTCCCTACGTCGAGGGAACCCAGGGCGAGGGCCCGGGCCGCTCTCCGAGAAACCTGATCGGCAGCACGTTCTCCGACGAACTGGTCCTCGCCAGCGACGGAAAATCGCGGGCGTTTGGCGTCTCCACCAAGGATCGCGGCGCGATCCTGCTGGCCGGTCACCGCGGCGAAGCGTACTGGTACTCGATCGTGACCGGGGACTACGTTACGACGACCTGGTACGCCCGGGAGTTGCCGGGCTGGGTCCGGGACTGGAATGCCCGCCGGCCGGCAGACAGCTACAGCGGGCAGACCTGGAATCTGCTTGGAGATGCGGGCGACTACTTTTTCGCGGATCGTGACGACCGTTCCTACGAAGTGCCCCGGGGCGGCATGGGCAATCGTTTCCCGCACCGGATGAGCGAGGTCGACGATGCCGATTTCTACCAGGACCTGCGCTACACGCCCTGGGCGGACGAGATGACCCTGTCGTTCGCGCTGGCCCTGCTGGAGGCCGAGGAAGTCGGTCAGCGCGGGCACACGGATTTCCTGTCGATCAGTTTTTCGGCCACCGACTACATCGGTCATGCTTTCGGCCCGAACAGCCTCGAAGCGGAGGATAACGTGCTGCGCCTGGACCGCCTGCTGGCGCGCCTGTTCGCCGCCATTGACGAGGCGGTCGGGCTGGACAATACGCTGATCGTGCTCAGCGCCGATCACGGGGTGCAGGTCGCGCCGGAATACGCGGCGGAACACGGCCTGCCGTCGGGCCGGATCGGCACGAAGCCGACGGAGGATCTTCTGAACGCGGCGCTGGCGAAACGCTTCGATACGCGGGAACCGCTGATCGCCGCCTTCAAAAAGCCGTCGCTTTACCTGGATTACCAGGCATTGGAGCGAGCCGGTATCGCACGCCGTGCGGCCGAGCAGGCGCTGGCGGAGGAGGTCCTGCGTCTCGAGGGCGTGTCGCTCGCGCTGACGCGCTCGCAGCTGATTCTGGACCGGGGCGCACCCGATACGCCGCTGCTGCAGGCCGTGCGGAATTCCTTTCACCCGGATCGCTCGGGCGATGTTTACGTGGTCACCGACCCCTTCTGGTATTTCGGTTCGAGTCCGCAGGGCAACGCGGCCACGCACGGGACGGTGCACAACTCGGATCGGCACGTGCCGCTGCTTTTCACCGGGCCGGGTATCAACAAGATGACCGTGCACCGGCGCGTGGCTCCGCGTGACGTGGCGCCGACGCTCAGCGCCATCATGGGCGTCGCGCCGCCGTCCGGCTCGGTCGGCGAAGTCCTGGCGGAAGTCATGCCCTGAAAAAAAAACGCGGGTCCAAAGTCCGGACCCGCGTTCGCATGATAAAAACCGTTTTTCTTGTTATTGCTTATTCTTCTTGGAAACTGGTGCCCAGGAGAGGACTTGAACCTCCACGAGCTAATGCTCACTAGCACCTGAAGCTAGCGCGTCTACCAATTCCGCCACCTGGGCTTTAAAAAGGCGGAGGTAAAAGGGGGAACCTCCGCCTCGGATGACTCACAGGAAAAGGGGGGAACCTGCAAATCGGGGCGTACTGTAGTGGTTTGACGCTGCGAAGTCAACCGAAAACGGATGCCCCGTTGACGGTACAATGAAGCCTCACTCCCCCTCATCTGCAGGTCCGGATGGTCCCCATGGACAAGAAACGAAATAAACGGCAGCAAGAAAACCGAATCGACGCGGAAGCGCCTGAAAGAAGGGAGATAATCGGTCTCCTCGAAGACCACGGCCGGCCCTTGGCGCGCAAGGAAATCGTCCGTCGCCTGGATGTCGAGAGCGACGACAGCCGCGAAATTCTTCGCCGCCGGCTGAAGGCCATGGTGCGCGACGGGCAGTTGGTGCGCAACCGGCGCGGCGCCTACGGCATACCGGCCCGCATGGACCTCTTTGCCGGGCGCATCTCGGCACATCCCGACGGCTACGGTTTCGTCATGCCGGACAGCGGAGAGTCCGATCTTTACCTCTCGCCTCGTGAAATGCGCAGCGTGCTGCACGGTGACCGTGTGCTGGCCTCGGTCGTCGGCGTGGACTCCCGCGGACGCCGCGAAGGCGCCGTGCGTGAAATCCTGGAACGGGCGCACAGCCGCATCGTGGGGCACTTCGTGGAGGAAAGCGGTATCGCGCTGGTCGTGTCCGACGACAAGCGCATCACGCAGGACGTACTGGTGCCCCCGGCGGATACGGCGGGGGCCCGGCCCGGCCAGGTCGTCGTAGCCGAGATCGTGCAGCAGCCGGGCGCGCGGCAGCCGCCGCTGGGGCGCATCGTCGAGATCCTCGGCAAGAGCGGCGCGCCGGGCATGGCCACGGAAATCGCGATCCGCAATTTCGACCTGCCGCATGAATGGCCGGACGGTGTTGAAGAACAGGCGAAAGCGTTCGGCGCCGAGGTGCCGCAGGACATGAAAGAGGGCCGTCGCGACCTGCGGGAGCTGCCGCTGGTCACGATCGACGGCGCCGATGCACGCGATTTCGATGACGCGGTTTTCGCGGAGCGGCGCAAAAACGGCTGGCGGCTGGTGGTCGCCATCGCGGACGTTTCTTCTTACGTCAAGCCCGGCAAGGCGCTGGACCGGGAAGCCGTGAACCGCGCCACCTCCGTGTATTTTCCCGGACGCGTGATCCCGATGCTGCCCGAGGCGCTTTCCAATGGCCTGTGCTCACTGAAACCCGATGAAGACCGGCTTTGCCTGGTCTGTGACATGTCGGTGAGCGACGAGGGCAAGGTAACGCGGTCGCGCTTCGACGCGGCCGTGATGCGTTCCCAGGCCCGGCTGACGTACGACGAGGTCTGGAACTGGATCGTCGGCGGTTCGCCGGAAATCCGGCCGGGCGCAAGGCAAGTGTCAGCGTCGCTCAAAGAACTTTACGGCGTCTACCGTGCCTTGCGCAAAGCGCGTTCAAAACGTGGCGCGATCGATTTCGAGAGCAGTGAAGTGCGCTTTGTGTTCGACGAACGCGGCGCGGTGGACGACATCCTGCCCTACGAGCGCAACGACGCGCACCTGCTGATCGAGGAGTGCATGGTCGCGGCCAATGTCGAGGCGGCGCTATTCCTGCTGCGGCACCGAATCCCCGGGCCGTTCAGGGCGCACGAGCCGCCGCCGGCGGAAAAGCTGGAGTCGCTCGAGCAGTTCCTGCGCGGCCTGGGCATCAAGGTGCCCTGGCGCGGCCGGCCCGGCCCGCGTGATTTCGAGACCGTCGTGCAGCAGATCAAGGGGCGCGAGGACCGGCCCCTGATCATGGCCGTGCTGCTGCGCGCGCAGAGCCTGGCCAGTTACCAGGCGCGCAACAGCGGGCACTTCGGCCTGGCGCTGGAGGCCTATGCGCATTTCACGTCGCCGATCCGGCGCTACCCGGACCTGCTGGTGCACCGCGCCATTCACCATGTCATCGAGCACCGCGGACCCGCCGGCTACCCGGTCGGCAACGAGCAGATGGAAAAGCTGTGCGAAGCCTGCTCGCACCGCTCACGCCGGGCCGAGGAAGCCGAGCGGGACGTCAACGAACGGCTCAAAGCCTACTTCATGGAGCGCCATATCGGCGACGTGTTCGAGGGCCGGGTCACCGGAGTCACCTCGTTCGGCCTGTTCGTCGAGTTGGACCGCAACCAGGTATCGGGGCTGGTGCACATTACGTCGCTGCCCAACGACTATTATCACTTCGACCCCGTCGTGCACCGCCTGGTCGGTGAGCGCACCGGGCGCGCCTTTCAGCTTGCGCAGAAACTGCGCGTCAAGGTGGTATCGGTCAACGTGGCTGACCGCAAGATCGATTTCGAGCTGG
>JAZBPJ010000027.1:0-3540 GCA_036351575.1 Lysobacterales bacterium
CAGGCGGACGGAGAACATCAGTTTTCACGATCCGTTTCGACCCGCCTGCGCAGCGCTTCCGGCAGTTCGATGGCCTGGTTCCCGGGAATCTTGATGCCCATCGGCACGGCTTCGACGCCCATGGTTTCGTCGGGATGGGGGCGCAAAAGCTGCCGGGCCTGCTGCCGGTCGGCGCGCAGCCAGTCGCGGGCCTCGTCCGGGCTGCGCAGCAGCGCCGGGCTGCGGTGGTGGCCGACCGAGCGCAGAACGTCGTTCGGTTCCACCGTGATCACCGCAACGGTCAGTTTTCTCTCGCCGTTCGTCATGCGGGTCCAGCGCGCCAGGCCCGCCATCATCCAGAAGGGCGCATCCAGCGGAAACACGGCGTAAGGCACCTGCGGCTTAACGCGGGAATCGAACTCGTAAAACCAGGACACCAGAACCAGCACGCGCAAGTTCTTGCCCCAGGCGCCCATGAAGGTCGGGGCAAACGGTGCGCCCTCATTGCGCAGGCGGGCGTTGGCGGTTGAGATCAGGCGCCCGTCCCGGTTCTTCGGCAGGCGGCCTTCCGAGTAGGCCGGCAGGAACGGCCACAGCGCTTCGCCGGGCCGGTCAATGGCCTCGTCCGGGTAAATGACCGGCAGCGTTTCCCAGACCATCGAGTCCGGTTCGGATTTGCGCCGCAGCCGCGAAGGCGAGATGTTGACCCGCTGCGCCGGGTCGGCCGGGAGCGATGCCGGCGCGGTCAGCGAACGGGCGTAGGCGTAGACCTCGGTCCAGGATAAGTGCGCTACCGAGGCCTTGCCGCACATCGCATGGAGCGTTCAGGAAGTGGTGGTGCCGGTCGATTCTTTCTTCTTGTCCGACTGCATCTCCTTTTGTTTCTGGATACGCGGCTGCCACCACTTGACGTTGGAGATCACTTCTTTACCGGTCATGCCGTCGAGCCGCTTGATCAGCTTGTTCTTGTCGCCATAAGACTTGATATCGTAAACCAGCAGGTACTTGATGGCCCCTTCCAGCGCCCGGTAGTTCTCCGGCGGTGTATGAGCCTTGACGCGCGCCAGGCTGCGATCAAAGGCTTCCATGCTGCTGCCGTCAAGCGGAATATCCATGCCGTCCCCGTCCCAGGGCTCCACCTCGATTTCAGCTGCAGCGGCAGGTTCATCGACCGGGGCGGTGCCGGCGCAGGCGGCCAGCACCAGGGCCAGCGCCATCAGCAGCAGCCGTGAAAAGGAACGAATGTGTGCGGATTTGATCATTTCTTGTTGCTCGCCTCTATTACCGTGAACGTGCCGGTTCGTGCCAGGCAGTCCACGCGTTTGAAGGATTTGCGCAACCAGCCCGCGTAGGGCAGGTGGCGGTTGAAAACGACACGTATTCTACCGTTTTCGGACAGGAAAGTTCCGGCGTCGCGAAAAAAGTCCGCCGAGATTCCGGTGTCCTGTTCGACACCCCGGTGAAAGGGCGGGTTGCTGACGATCCAGTCATACCGCCCCGAGAGCTCGAAAAAGCCGTTGGAAGCCAGTGACATCGCTTCGAGGCCGTTGGCCGCCAGCGTGCGCTTGCCGGCCTCGATGGCGAGCGCGGAATCATCGAGCAGCGTGACTTTCGAAGTCGCGCCAAGGGTAAGGATCGCGGTTCCGATCACGCCGCAGCCGCTGGCAAAGTCCAGCACGCGGCCATCGACGGGATTTTTTTTCAGCGTCTCGAGCAGCAGCGCCGTACCCGGGTCCAGGCGGCCGTGCGCAAACACGCCGGGCAGGGAGCGCAGTTCCAGTGTTTTGTCCGCGAGGCTGATCTGCCAGGCGGTTTCATAGCGATCCAGGCGGAACGGTTCTTCGGCGACCGGCTTGCGCGCCTCAAACAGGCTGCAGTGGCATGCGTTGTCCAGCTTGGAAACGTGGCCGAACCGTTGTTCGAGCCGGCGCGGCGAAGAGGCGATGCCGGCGCGCTTGGCCCCGACGAGCCACAGCCGGCCGTCCGGCCGCAGCCGGCAGGCCGCCGCGTGGAGCAGCATGTCGAGGCGATCCTTTTCGCGCGGCAGGTTCATCACGATCACGTCGGCATCCGGTTCGCCGACGGGCGCGGCTTCATATTCGATGTTCGCGCCGGCCTGTTCGAGGTGCCTGAAAACCCGGCGGCTGGCCGTGGAGAGCTCCACGGTTCCGCCACGGCTCGCGATTTCACGGCAAGGCACGTCCGTCTCGGGGTCGACCAGCAGGACCCGGCCCTGCGGCAAACGATCGAGGTTGCGCTGCAGTATGCGGCTGACGTTGTTCAACGGCGCGAGGCGGTCAGCCGGCCAGGCGGCCCGACAGGTCGTAGTCGTCGGACGATTCGACCAGGACGTCGGCAAACTCGCCGGGCGGCAGGCCCTGGCCGTCGGCGATAAACACGTTGCCGTCGATTTCCGGCGCGTCCGCCACGCTGCGGGCCACCGCGCCGTCGGGGCCGGATTGATCGACCAGGACGGTCTGTATCGTGCCCACGCGGGTCGCGAGCCGCTCCCGGCTGATGCCGGCCTGCAGCTGCATGAAGCGGTGCCAGCGTTCTTCCTTGAGGTCTTCGGGCACCGCGCCCTCGATGTCGTTGGCCCGTGCGCCATCCACGGGCGAGTACTTGAAACAGCCGACCCGGTCGAGCTGTGCTTCCTCGAGAAACGCCAGCAGTTCTTCGAACTCGCTTTCCGTTTCTCCTGGAAAACCGACGATAAAAGTACTGCGCAGAACGAGTTCCGGGCAGATTTCGCGCCAGGCTTTGATCCGTTCCAGCGTGTTGCCGGAAGCAGCCGGCCGTTTCATGCGGCGCAGCACCGCGGGACTGCCGTGCTGGAACGGCACGTCCAGGTAAGGCAGGATCCGGCCCTCGGCCATCAGCGGAATGATGTTGTCGACATGCGGGTAGGGATATACGTAATGCAGCCGCACCCAGATGCCGAGCTCACCCAGCGCTTCGCACAATTCCTGCATCCGGGTCTTGATCGGGCGCCCACCCCAGAAATCCATGCGGTATTTCAGGTCGCTGCCGTAGGCCGAGGTGTCCTGCGAAATGACCAGCAGTTCCTTTACGCCCGCGCTGGCCAGCCGTGTGGCTTCGGCCATCACGCCGCCGATCGGCCGGCTGACCAGTTTTCCGCGCATATCCGGGATAATGCAAAATGTGCACTTGTTATTGCAACCTTCTGATATTTTTAGATATGCGTAATGTCTTGGCGTCAGCTTGATGCCTTGCGGCGGCACCAGGTCGATGTAGGGATCATGGTCGGCGGGCTGGGGCGCGTGCCGGTGGATCGCATCGACAACGGCCTCGTACTGGGCCGGTCCGGTGACCGCCAGGACAGACGGGTGCAGGTTCCGGATTTCATCGGCGTTCGCACCCATGCAGCCGGTCACGATGACGCGCCCGTTCGCGTCCAGCGCCTCGCCGATGGCCTCAAGCGATTCCGCCTTGGCGCTGTCGATAAAGCCGCAGGTGTTGACAACCACCACGTCGGCGCCGTCGTAATCCGGGCTGATCTCGTAACCCTCGGTGCGCAATTGCGTGAGGATGCGCTCGGAA
>JAZBPJ010000028.1:0-12532 GCA_036351575.1 Lysobacterales bacterium
AGGAATCCAAGCCGCAGCAGGAATCCAAGCCGCAGCAGGAATCCAAGCCGCAGCAGGAATCCAAGCCGCAGCAGGAATCGAAACCGGCCGCTCCGAAGAAGCCGGAAGTCAAGGTGGTCAAGGACGCCAAGGGCATCTACACCCTGAAGCCAGCCGACAGCACGGACAAAACGTCAGACGGTTCCTGAGCCCTGCTTTAACCACAACAAAAAGCCGCACCGCCGGGTGCGGCTTTTTTCATGCGGCTACCAGGCCATAGCGCATCGCCATGCGCGTCATGTCCACGTCGCTGCGCGTGTTCAGCTTTTCGTAAATCCGGTACTTGTAGGTCGCAACGGTCTTTGGACTGAGGTTCATGGTGTCGGCAATCTCCGCCACCTTCAGACCCTCGGTAAGCATCAGCAGCACCTCCATCTCGCGCGCCGACAACCCGTCGAACGGGGACCCTTTACCGCCCGGCAGCGCATGCAACGCCATCTTTTGAGCGACGGCAGCCCCGATATGCCGACCGCCGCGCGCAACCGTTCGAATGGCTTCCACCAACTCAACCGCCGGGCATCCCTTGGTCAGGTAAGCGGACGCACCGGCCTCCAGCAGGCGCTCCGGGTAAGGCGCCTGTTCATGCACCGTCAAAATCATGATGGCGACATCCGGGCTCGCCTGCCTCAGGCGGCGGGTGATTTCAAAACCGGAAAGGCCCGGCAGGCTGACGTCGAGCAGCACGACGTCGGGCCGCAATTTGCGACTCAACTGCAGCGCTGTTTCACCGTCACCGCCCTCCGCGGCAATATGGATATCCGGATAATCCGCCAGGACACGGCGCAAACCGATGCGGACGAGTTCGTGATCGTCCACGACAAGGACTCGTATCATTATTCCCCCCTCTTGAAACTGATTTCCCCCGGCACCGCCGTTACGCGGTGCAGATTCATATTAAATCGGATCGCCTCCCTGCGTCGACTGCCGACACGCCCGGCGCGCAAAATTCCTACACGCGGGCTTCAAGATCTGCGCATAAATCCGCCGACTCGATGACATGTTCTGCGAAACCCGTGCCTGCCTCGGTGTAAATATTGAATACCAACGATGCTCCGCGCTCTTCCAGCAATGGAATTTCATCGGAATAACGCGCCACCGCGGCGACCGGGCCCCTGTAGTTCGAGTCGCGCAGATGCCCCAAAACGTCCAGCGAAGTATTCACCCTGGGCAGGGTCAGCATGATCATCTCCACGTCCCGGGGCAGCTGCACACGATCCCAGAAATCGGAATCTGCAGGATCGCCGAGCAACACCTTGCGGCCGGCCTGCCTCTGTTTCTCTACGGCATCGGGTGCGATTTCAACCCCGATAACCTTGCCGGGGTAACGGCTGTTCATATGGTCGTAGGCGCCGCTGCCTACGCCGCCCATGCCGACGATAACGACGCGGGCGTCGCTGACGTCAATCGCCTGTTCATCAGACATCAGGTCGGCCGCCTGGAAACGCTGCCAGAATTCACGCCGCCCGGAGTAGATCCGGTCACCGGGCCGAATCAGGATCGCGGCCAGGATGAATGAGAATGCCACGGTCAGCGACATGACGATCAGCCAGTCGCCGGCTAGCCAGCCGTTGGCCACCGAGACCGCAATCACGATCAGGCCGAACTCGCTGTACTGGCTCAGGTTGCGGCTGGCCAGCACGGACGTGCGGGCACGCAGCCGGAATTTCGAGAACATCAGGAAAAACAGGCCGCTCTTGATGAAAAGCAACGGTGTCAGCAATGCCGCGAGCGCAATCATCGAAACGGTCGGTGCGCCGGCGACGCCGATGGAAAGGAAAAATCCGAGCAGGAACAGGTCCTTGAAACCCGTCATGATCTTGTTGAGCTCCTCGGCCCGGGCGTGGGTTGCGACCAGCGTGCCGATGATCAGCGCTCCGAGGTCGCCCTTCAGGCCGACCAGCTCAAACAGTTCCGCCCCGCCCAGCGCGAGAATGATGCCGTAAAGCACGAGCAGCTCGCCGTGCCCGACGCGCTCCAGGAAAGCAAACAGCAGGCGCCGAGAAGCGAACAGCACGATGATCAGCACCGCCGCCCAGAGAGAAGGCAGGCGGGCCGTGGACGCTGCCAGGAACAACACGGCGGCGATGTCCTGTACGATCAGCACGCCGATGGAAATTCGGCCGTGCAGGGAATTGACCTCACCGCGGTCTTCGAGCAGTTTCACCACGAAAACGGTACTCGAAAAGCTCAATGCAAAGCCGATCAACGCCGCCGCCTGAGGCTCCAGGCCACCCACCATGACCATGCCGGAATAAGCAGCGGCCATCAGGAGCGCGGCAAACAGTGCGGTCACCAGCGCCATGTGCAGGGACGCAACACCCCAGACCTGCGGTTTCGCCAATGACTTCAGGTCCAGTTTCAGGCCGATGGAAAACAACAACAGCGTGATGCCGAGATCCGACAGCTTTTGCAGAACTTCACCGGTAACGATGCCCTGGGTTCCGATCAGGAAACCCGTGGCCAGGAAACCGATCAGGGGCGGAAGCCCGATCATGCGCGCACCCAGCCCCATCAGGAAAGCGAGGGTGATCCAGACAACGTCACCCAGGGCGATGGCGATCCAGTCAACGCTCATCGCTGATGCCACCAAAGATCGGCTGGTACGAGGAAACGGGCCATGAAATTTTCAGAACGCATGTCAGTGCGTCTCATTCTAAACCAAGCCTGGCGGCTCGAAAGACGATATTTTCATGGCGCGACTGGTCAAGTGCTTCATCAACCTGCAAACTGTTATTCGTTGAAGAATTGACGCCCGCTGAAGGTTCCATGATTTCATTATTGTTCGCATTTTTTCTCGTTTCGATCGTCGTCTCGTTCCTGTGCTCGATGTGGGAAGCGACGCTGCTCAGCATCACGCCCAGCTACGCGCAGGTGAAGCTGCGTGAAGGCACGCGCACCGGAAAGCAGCTGCAGGACTTCAAGCAGAACGTCGACCGGCCGCTGTCGGCCATCCTGACGCTCAACACCATCGCCCACACGGTCGGCGCCATCGGCGTCGGTGCGCAGGCGGCCCTGATCTGGACCGAGGCCAACCCGCTGATCACCTCGGTGTTCGTTCCGACCGTCATGACGCTGGCCATCCTGATCCTGTCCGAGATCATTCCCAAAACCCTCGGCGCAACCCATTGGCAGGCACTGGCGCCCTTCACCGTAAACTCGGTCTCCGCGATCATTTTCCTGCTCTACCCGCTGGTCTGGATGAGCCAGTTCATCACGCGCCTGCTGAAGGGCGACAAGGAAAAGAGTATTTTTTCACCGATCGAATTCCTGGCCATGGCGGAAATCGGTCTCGAGGAGGGGCACATCGATCCACGGCAATCGGAGATCATCCAGAACCTGTTCGACCTGCACGCGGTGCCGGTCAAAGACATCATGACGCCGCGTACGGTCGTGTTTTCAGCGCAGCAGGATCAGAAGATCCGCGATTTTTTTGAAAACAACCGCAAAATTCCGTTCTCCCGTATCCCGGTGCACGAGGCGGGCTCCCGCGAAGCCGTGACCGGTTACGTGATGAAAGGCGCGCTGCTTTCGAGCCTGCTGAATGGCCAGGGGGAAAATCCGCTGAACGATCTCAGGCGCGACATTCTCGCGGTGCCTGAATCGACCGGGATCCGGGATATTTTTTACGATTTCCTCAAGCGCCAGGACCAGATCGCACTGGTCGTCGACGAGTTCGGCGGCATGGCGGGCATCGTCACGATGGAGGACCTGATCGAAACGCTGCTGGGCGCCGAGATCATCGACGAAGACGACCTGGAGCCCGACCTCCAGGTCGTGGCCCGGCGGCAATGGGAAGCGCATGCCGCCGAGCACGGCCTGATCCGCGACGATGATGAAGAAGATTCATCACCGGACCGGAACAAAAAATGAAGCTGATCGTCTACTACGCGCATCCGGGCCATCGTTACTCCCACGCCAACCGGGACATGGTGCGCGCCGTCGAGAAAATCACGGACATCACCTTCGTCGACCTGTACGCGGATTACCCGCGCTTCGATATCGACGTCACCGTCGAACAGAACCGCCTGCTCGATCACGACGCCATCGTGTTCCAGTTCCCCGTGTTCTGGTATTCCACGCCGGCCATTTTCAAGGAATGGCAGGATGTCGTGCTCGAGCACGGTTTCGCCTACGGCAGCGGCGGTGACCGGCTTGCCGGCAAATGGCTGCTGCTTGCGGTCACGGCCGCCGGCCCGCGCGAGGCCTACACCGAGCAGGGTTACCAGCACCATTCGCTGCGGACCTTCCTGACCCCGCTGGAGCAGACGGCCCAGCTCTGCCAGATGGGATTTGCGGCGCCTTACGTGCTGTTCTCGTCGCTGCAGGCCCCGGCGCTGGGCACGGTTGGAGCTCATGTCGAGGGCTACCGGCGGCTGCTCGAGGCCATCCGTGACGATCGCTTCGACTTCCAGGCGGCCGCCGGCATGGAATTGCTCGATCACGGCAACCTGCCCCTGCGCGAAGGGGATTGACCGTGGACAGCATCCTGCTTCTTGCCTTTCTCTTCCTGGTCGCCGGCGTGGTCGCCGTGCCGATCGCGTCGCGCCTGGGGCTCGGTTCGGTCCTCGGCTACCTGATCGCAGGTATCGTGCTCAGTCCCCTGCTACGGCAGATGAACGTCGATGTCATCAGCATCAAGTACATCGCCGAGTTCGGCGTGGTAATGATGCTGTTCCTGGTCGGTTTGGAACTGGAGCCGCGCATGCTCTGGAAAATGCGCGACCGCCTGCTGGGACTGGGCGGACTGCAGGTCGTCGTGACCGCAGCTGCGTTCACCGGCATCGCCCTGCTGTTCGGGCAGCCCTGGCCGGTCGCCGTCGCGGTCGGCCTGGTGCTCTCGCTGTCGTCTACCGCCATCGTGCTCCAGACCCTGAATGAAAAAGGCCTGATGAAGAGCGACGGCGGCCAGGCCGGGTTTTCGGTGCTGCTGTTCCAGGATATCGCGGTTATCCCGATGCTCGCCTTCGTGCCCCTGCTGGCGCTGCCGGACCTCACCGGCATCATTGCGCCAGACAGCGCGAAAGCCGCGGCTGACGCCGGCATCAGCCTGGTCGACCGCCTTGGCGGCTGGCAGCGCGCGCTGGTAACGGCCGGCGCGATCGGCCTCGTCGTCGTGGTGGGCCATTACCTGACCCGCCCGGTATTCCGTTTCATCGCGATGGCGCGGCTGAGGGAGCTGTTCACGGCATTCGCCCTGCTGCTGGTCATCGGTATCGCGCTGCTGATGGTCGCGGCCGGGCTTTCGCCCGCGCTGGGCACGTTTCTCGCCGGCGTCGTCCTGGCCAACAGCGAATACCGCCACCAGCTCGAAAGCGATATCAACCCCTTCAAAGGCCTTCTGCTGGGACTCTTCTTTATCGCTGTCGGCGCCTCGATGCGTTTCGACCTGCTGCTGAACGATTTGCCGGGCATCCTGGCGATGACCGCAGGCCTGATCGCGGTCAAGGCCCTGGTCCTGTACGTGCTGGCCCGGATGTTCGGAATATCCGGAGCGGACCGCTGGCTGTTCACCCTCGGCATCGCCCAGGCCGGCGAATTCGGTTTCGTGCTGCTCGCCTACTCGGTCAAGAGCGCAGTGCTGCCCGAGGCGCTGGCCGACCAGTTGCTGCTGATCGTCACGTTGTCGATGCTCCTGACACCGCTGCTGTTCCTGCTGTACGACCGGCTGATCGCACCCCGGTTTACCGTGCGCCAGGCGCGCGAAGCGGACGAAATCGAGGACCGCGGCTCGGTCCTGATCGCCGGCCACGGCCGCTTCGGCGGCATCGTCAACCGCATCCTCCTGTCCGCGGGATTCAAAACGGTGGTCGTGGATTACCAGTCGGAACACCTCGAGATGCTGCGCAAGTTCGGCGTGAAGGTCTATTTCGGCGACGCCATGCGACCCGACCTGCTGACGGCCGCGGGCATCGACGAGGTCCAGGTGATGGTGATCGCCATCGACGAGCGCAAGAACGCGACCGAACTGGTGCGCTACGTCTCCCAGAACTACCCGCGCGTGCACATCGTCGCCCGCGCCCGGGACCGTCACCACGTCTACGAACTGTGGGCCGCCGGCGCGCGTGAAATCATACGCGAAACCTTTGACAGTTCGCTGCGCGCCGGGCGCACCGCGCTGGAGGTGCTTGGCGTTCACCCCTACGAAGCGGAACGCCAGGTCCAGGGCTTCATGATCAACGACCGCGAACAGATGTACGGCCTGGCCTCGGTTTACGATCCGGAGGTCCCGTCCCATGAGAACGAGGAGTACGTTCGCCGAACGAAGGAATACATCAAGCGTTACGAACAGGTCATGCAGGGCAACAAGGCCGCGTTCGCAACCCGCCTCGACCGCGGCTGGGTGCCGCCGTCACTGGACGACGTGAAGGCGGTGCAGGAAGCGGATGAGGCGGATGAAGCGGAACGCTACAACTCCACGCGATAGCTCAGGTAGATGACCCGCCCGGTGTAATCCTCGATGTACTGCAGGTCATCGATCGGAAAGCCGTTCGGATTCAATTGCGGGCCGCGGTTCAACACGTTGTTGGCGCCCAGGGTAAAGGTGCCGAATCGTCCAAAGTCGTATCCGGCCGACACGTTGAACACGGACCAGTCATCGGTTTGCGCGTCGGCCCAGGGTACATACTGCGAAGCGGCATAATCCCAGTTCACGCTGGCGAAAGCACCGTTCAGATTCCAGCTCAGCAGGACATTGACGCGCCAGTCCGGATGCCAGATGGTGCCGGCAATATTCTCGATATCGTCCGACTCGAAACCCTGCTCCATTTCATACGTGATGTAGTGGGAGGCGAAGGCCTGCAGGCCGAATTCCCCCAGGCGAGTGCCGATCCCGCCGCTCAGCGCAAAGTCAACGGATTCATACTGCATCGAAAACTTGCCGTTGCGGGGTTTGACCTCCACAAAATCTGCCCAGCCAAGCGCATTCCGGTGAACCCTGGGGTTGGTGCCGTCCGCATACCAGTCCAGTATGAGTTCGTCCTGTGTTCCCGGGTAAATATGGCGGTCGTTCAGTTCCAGCCAGAAATAGTTGATGCTGGCCTGCCAGCGGCCGGCAAACTGCCAGTCGGCGCCCAGCGAAAACGACTTCGAGGTCTCGGCTTCCAGGTCCGGGTTCGGGCCGAACGAGACCTCGACTGCCGAACGTGTGCAATCATCCTCGGCAATGCCGTTGAGCTGGCATCCGTACCAGTCGGTTGGCCAGCGGTAAGCAATATCCTCGGTACCGAACAGGTCGCTCAGGTTGGGCGCCCTGAACCCCTCGCCCCAGGACGCCTTGAAGCGCAGCGCATCGTAGCCGGGGATTCGCAAAACGGTTCCCACCCGGGGCGTGGTCGAGTTGCCAAAATCGGAATAGTCGTCGTAACGCACGGCCAGGTCGAACTCCCACCAATCGAACAGCGGAACGATGGCCTCGGCAAAAAGGGCCACGACATCTCGCTTGCCCCAGGCGGAACTGCCCGCCGACCCTCCGATCAACCCGGCCTCGGACTGCGCGTCCACCAGAGCCCGATAATCGATCTGGAAATATTCGCTGCCGACGTAGGCAGATACCGGTCCGGCAGGCATGTTGAACAGGTCGAACTGCATACCGGCAAACACCTTCTGCAGGTTCTGACGGTCGTCGTTCAGCGTCGTCGCTTTCATGTTGGCGACAAAGGGATCGTAAGCGTCGACTTCGTTATGGAAGTTGTAGACGAGACCGGCCCAACTGAGATAGTAGTTGCCGATATTCTGGGAAACGTAATCGGAATAGCTGTAGTAAACCTCCCACCTCGCCGTTTCGCCCCAATCGCCGCGGGCGCCAAGATTTATGTCGGTGAGATAGTCTGTCACGGTGTCGTCGCGGTTGCCGATTTCCACGAAGCGGAACAAGCCCCAGTTAGCGCCGATATCGTTACGCGGATCGCCCGGTATCGGCGGCCCTTCGGCTGCCGGCGGGGCGTAGCGCCCGAACGATTCAATCTGTGAAATCAATACATCGGCAAACAGTTCGACTGATTTGCCCAGTTCGTACCCGGCGCTGACGTAGCTGTTGACCCGCTCCAGACCCGCTCGGTTGGTCGAAACCAGCGCGTAGGCGTAGCCGCAGAAGAAACCGGCGCCGGGGCCCAGCATCGCCTCCGCCGAAATGATCCCGGTCCAACCGTCGCCTTCGGTGCAATCGGCGCCCGGCGTCCAGTACCAAGTACTCTGGTCTTCCGGATCGTAGGGTATACCCCAATACCAATCGGGGTTTTCCAGCGTGTAGCCGTACGGGGAAACCCCGATCGTCTCCTCCTCCCCCATGATGACGCCATCACCGTTGTAATCACCCCACCTCGCGCGGGTATATTCCCGGTCGGCATCATGGATCGGGTCGCGCTTGTCATACTCGAGGCTGAAGGTGATATGGCTGCGCTCTCCGCCAGCTCCGATCAGCAGCGAGGCGCTCTCCTCCGTGCCGTCGTCCTCGCTGCGGTCACCGTAGCGGGCCTGGAGGGTCATGCCCTGGTAGTTCTTCTTCAAAATAACGTTGGTCACGCCGGCAACGGCGTCGGAGCCGTAAACGGCCGAGGCCCCGTCAGCGATGATTTCGATCCGGTCAACGGCCGCGTAAGGGATCATGTTCAGGTTGACCGTTCCACTGCCCCACAAGGACGGCGACCCCACCACACGCCGGCCGTTAAGCAGCACCAGGTTCCGCTCCGCACCTACCCCGCGCAGGTCCAGCGTCGCGTTGGACTGTGCCGACCAGCCCGAGTATTCCACTGCCGAACCAAAGGAATTGATCGGTGCGGAACGAAGCGCATCGGCGACGCTGATATCGCCGGAAAGCTGAATATCCTCGAGTTCGAACACGAGGACCTCCTGCGACCTCGTATTGGTGGAGCGCTTGATCCGCGTACCGGTGACGATGACCTCTTCGATGATCATCGCGTCTTCGTCGTAGTCCGCTGTTTCTGCCCAGGAGGGGCTGAAGCACATCGTGCCCAAGGCGGCGGAAAGGGCAAGACACAAGCGTTTGGGTGCGAGACCTGGATACGATTCGTACATCAATAACCTCCCGCGCACGTCATCATCTGTGCGACTTTCGCACGAATACGTGTGAAGGCTCTCGCGATCAAGGGCACTATTCGCACTCGAAATCATCCGCGCCCAGTGGCCGGCAGAAATCGTTCCAGCCATACTCGCGAAAGTATTCTTCCATTCCCACCTTCCTGACCAGGTCCTTGAAACCGGGAAGGCGGCGCGTTCTGGCCTTCTCTGCGCTCCAGAAAAACCTGGGTAGCGGCGAGCGGTGCATGGCCGCAAGCGCCAGTTCGTGGTCGCCGTACCAGGCGGCCCATTGCTGGATCAGCTGGTCGTGGTCCCCGGTTTCGTCAAAAACCGTATGCATGTACGCCAGCGCAGCGTCGCGGTCACCCAGTGTCGTGGTCATCGCCTGGATGAACTCCCTGGACCGCGGCATGAATTCTTCCGCGCGCTCCAGCCAGGTCAGCAGCAGTTCACGATCGTCAACGGAATGCGCGACCAACATGCCATTGTGAACATTCCACTCCTTGAATCCGTCCAGTTGGAAACTGCGCTCTGCTTCTGCGATTGCTTCTTCGGTGCGGCCATGACTGCTGTATATGGCCGCCAGGATCCGGCTCGCCGCCTGACCCCGGGGACTGTTCCGGCGGATACGTTCCAGGTGAACCAAAGCTTCCTCAAATCGGCCAACCTGGATCAGGAAACCGACCCAGCTGGACAACAGCACGAAATCGGAACTGGTCTCCAGGCCTGCGCCCCTGTCCATAAGTTGCTCTATTTCTGACCAATTCCAGTTCACATACATGATGACGACGCTGAGATGCCTGAGGCCCTGAATTTCCGGCTCGATCGACCGGGCTCGCTGCGCAGCCTCCTCAGCCAGCGCCATCCAATCGGTATCGTCCATGTTCTCGCGGATAGAGCTGGTATTCACGTACAAGCCCGCCAGGTTGAACCAGGCATAGGCATACTCAGGATCGAGTTCAAGCGCGCGCTTCACGCGGTCGATCGCGTTGAGCATCGATTCAGGCGTGGCTTCACGGTAATAATCCCTGGCCAGCATCACCAGTTCGTAGGCCTCGACGTTGTCCGTCCCGCCGGGCATGGCGCCCAGTTCGCCGACCTGAAGCCTGACGCTGAGCGCGGTGGCGACGGCTTCGGCGATTTCAGTCTGTATGTCGAAAATATCCGCGCGCGGGCGGTCGTACTGCTTGGACCAGGCATGAAAACCGTTTTCGGCTTCAATCAGCTGCGCCGTGATGCGCAGGCCCTCCTCGTCCCTGCGAACGCTGCCTTCGAGCAGGTACTCAACGCCCAGTGCTTCACCGATTTGCCGCATATCCTCGTTGCGGCCCTTGAAGCGATAGGCCGAGGTCCTTCCCGCCACGTGCAGGCCGTTCAGCTGCGCCAGGCGGTTGGTCAGTTCCTCGGTCAGGCCGTCCGCGTACCAGCCCTGGTCCTGGTGCTCGCTGATATCCACGAAAGGCAAAACGGCCAGTGATCTCGACCCCTGGTCCCTCGCGGAAGACGGGACTTCTTCCGATCCCGGGTAAAAACGGACCAGTACAAAACCCATGAGAAGAACAATGAGCACCAGGACGATCGGCCGAATACCTGGGCGGTCGGCGCGAACGGGCGCAGCGCCATCAAGCGGCCTGCTCGCTTTTCCATTGATTGTCTCTAACGGAACCACGGTGGGCAGCAGGCGGAATCCGACCTTGGGGATCGTTTCGATGAAGCTTGGTTCGCGCGCCGAGTCACCCAGGGCCTTGCGCAGTTCCACGATGCACTGCGTCAAAGCGTCATCGGTCACCGCGCTTCCCGGCCAGACGGTGTCGAACAGCTCTTCTCGCGGAACGACGTCGCCCTCGGCCAGCGCAAGATGCTCCAGGACAGCCATGGCTTTTGGCGTGATGTGCACGACGCTATCACCCTGCTCGATGCAATCAAGCCGGGGTCGGACAAGCCAGTTGCCAAGCTTGAAATCGGTCTGCATGACCGTTGTCCTTCGATTCACCCTTTTCGGCTTAATGATACAGGAATCCGGGTTGGGACCCTCGAGACCTCAAATGCCCGTCTGAAGCCATTTCCAGGCCCTGCTCGGATTTCTCTCGGTTTTCGCTCGGGACAATTAAGCCGCGGCCACATAGCGTTACTTGTACAGCCACCCTCTTTCGCATCATGCCAGGGACGGATATCAACAGGGTGCCTGACAACGGCCCCTGAGGAGAATACAAATGAACAGATTAGGAAAAGTCATGATACTGTCCCTGCCCGTCCTGATGCTGGCAGGAGGCAACGCGCTGGCCAAGTCGACATCGATCGATCGGTGCGGTATCGAGATCGTCGAACCCGGAAACTACAAACTGGTCAAGGACCTTGACTGCCCCGGAAGTGGCATCTGGATAGTGAGCTCTGACGTTTCGCTTGACCTGAAAGGCCACTCGATCAGCTGTTCGGATACAGACAACGGCATGGTGGGCGCCGTAATCGCCTTGAGCTGGGCCGAACCGCTGAAAAACGTGACGATACGAAACGGCCAGGTATCCAACTGCCACGACGGGGTCACCCTGATCAACGTCGAAGATTCAAAGGTCACGAGGATCGCCGCCAGCGGCAACGTCACCTACGGCGGGCCCTACAGTGAAGGCACCGGCATCACTGTGTTCATGGGCGGCAACAACGTGATTACACACAATGAACTGTTCGGCAATGAGAGCCATGGTCTGGGTGTGTGGTACAGCGATGGGAACGTGTTCAAACACAACACCATGAGGGGCAACGGCAACGAAGCTATCTGGTTTATCGCCGGCAGCGATTCGCTGATCATGTGCAACGATATTTACGGAAACGCCGACGGCATTGCCATGCAGTATTACAGCGACGGCAACCTGCTGCAGGGCAACCATATCGCCGACAATTACTTTGGCGGAATCTGGATGTTCAGCCAGCTATATGATCCCGACCCCTCGACTTGGGACGATATTCCCTCTGCCAACACCGTGAGAATGAATATTGTCGAGAACAACGGTATGGGCGACCTGTTCGAGGCTTATTACGTTGCGCCTCCGGTAGACATGATTTTCCCCGACCCCGAAGGCACTTGTCATAACACCTGGCAGAAAAACCGTTACGGTTTTGCGATGGCCGCCCCCGGCTGCGTTCCCGAACCTTTCGACCTTGAAGAAGTATGCGCATTGGGGGAGGACGACGATTGAATAAGGGATAAGTCGTGTCCGAAAAACCCCGCCCCGGCGGGGTTTTTCTTGCCATGTCCAAATCGGCAGTCCTGCCGATTAGTCGAACCCGCGCAGCTTCGCTGCCATGTGCTCTCAACCCCGCCTTTCCGTAAGAAACAAAAAAGCCCGCACAAGGCGGGCTTTTCTGTTTCTGGCGGAGAGGGGCGTTGCGTGTCGCTATACACGCAAATCATGCAGTCGCGAAGCGACTCTTGTTGAGTGTGAAGGGGGTGGGATTGTCC
>JAZBPJ010000029.1:0-3062 GCA_036351575.1 Lysobacterales bacterium
CCGGTATCGATTTCATGCGCACGGGCGACGCCAAGTACGCCAACGCCGCCGATATCTTCTCCTCGCGCCGCATGGCGCACATCGTGAAACTGATGCGGCAGCGCTACGATCACATCCTGTTCGACACCCCGCCGGTGATGGCCGTGGCCGACGCCCGCGTGATCGGCGCCGTGGTGGACAAGACCCTGTTCGTGGTGGCCTGGGACAAGACCCCCAAGAAAGTGGCCCGCGCCGCCCTGAACCAGCTGCGCCAGTCCGGCACCAGCATCGCCGGCGCCGTGCTGCAGCAGGTAGACCTGAAACGCTACGGCCGCTTCGGCTACGGCGATTCGGGCTACTACTACCACTACGGCCGTTACGGGAAGTATTACTCCTCGTAGCCCTTACAAGCGTCATCCCGGAATGCGCGCAGCGCATATCCGGGATCTTCCTCCACGACAAAGAAGATCCTGAATCAAGTTCAGGATGACGGAATGAGCACTGTCATCCCGGCCCCGGATAAATGCTTCGCATTTTCCGGGGTGACGGGGGTAGTAAGAAGAACGTCATCCCGGAATTTGCCGAAGGCAAATATCCGGGATCTCCCAACTGTCAATCGGCACAAAGGCTAAATGTGGCACCGTGCAACATCGTTACTCGGGAGACCCCGGATAAGCACTCCGTGCTTTCCGGGGTGACGAGGGAGAGGAGAGTGCTCCCCAGCTTCTGCATCGCCTCATCCTCACCCCCTAAATGATCGTGGGATACAAATCCCGCCACTTGGGGTTGTTCGCCTCGACAAGCTCGATTTTCCACTTCCGCCGCCATCTTTTTATCTGCTTTTCACGACAGATCGCTTCCGGAAAAGAAGCCAGGAACTCGAAGTAAACCAGCCTGTTCAGCCGATACTTGCAGGTAAAGCCGGGCATCATCCCCGTCCGGTGCTGCCAGACACGATGAATAATGCTGCTGGTGACGCCGACGTACAGGACACCGCGAAGCCGGTTGCTCATGATGTAGACACACGGTTGCTTTCTCATGCCGACCAGTAAGCGCACGAAACGCAGGATTGGCTATGGGTGTTTTTCCCTGGCAGTTGTGCGAATTGGGAGCTGGGAGATCCCGGATAAGCGTCTTCGACGCTTTCCGGGATGACGTTTTTCTTACTAACCCCGTCATCCCGGAAAATGCGCACCCCACACCCCCGTCATCCCGGAATTTGCCGAAAGCAAATATCCGGGATCTCCCAACTCCCACGCAAAACCAAACCCCCATCCCCACCCCTTTCCTCCAACGTGTAAAATTCGCCTCAATGGAACGCGCGTCGAAAAGTCTCCAATTCATGGCCCTCCTGCTGCTCGGCGGATTCCTCGTCTTCCTGGCTTACCCGCGCCTGCATGCCGCGCTGGTCTACCTGCCGGTCGATACCGCGATCAAGAAGTACTACGACACCCTCGAAGTGCCCGCGGGCCAGCTCGAGGGCCTGCAGCAGCGCGCCCGCGACACCATCGCCATCCTGCCGCATTACCGCTACTGGGAAGGCCTCAGCCTGCTGCTGCACCTGCAGGCGGCGGACAGCGGCAACCCGCTGTACCAGCGCCGCCAGGCTTTCGAAAAAGCCATCGAAGCGGCCGAGACCTCGCTCGGGCACGCACCCGCCCAGCCGCGAACCTGGCTGCGCATCGCGCAGGCGCGCGCCTGGCTGCGTTACCCGCCCGCCGACGTCATCGCCGCCTACGAGATGGCCGTGCTCACCGGTCGGGTGGAGCCCTCGATGTTCTCGCCCCGGCTGACCCTGGGGCTGGCCTACCTGCCGCGCATGGACGCCGCCGGCCGGGCGATGGTGCGCGACCAGCTGCTGCTGGCCTGGGGCATGCGCCGGCAGGACGTGGTCCGCGCCCTGAAAGCGGGCGAACTGAGCCTGTCCGACATTGCACCGCTGCTGGAAGGTGCTCACCAGGACGTCCTGGACGAAATAGAGGAGGCCGCCGGTGGCGCTGCTCGATAAATTGCGCCGCAAGGCGCCGGAAACCGGCCCGCCGGCCGTGCCGAAGGGCAGCCGCGTGTACGCCGTCGGCGACGTGCACGGGCGCGCCGACCTGCTCACCGAGCTGCACCGTGCCATTGCCGCGGACGCCGCCGGTTATGCCGGGCACAGGCGCATCGTCTACCTGGGCGACATGATCGACCGCGGCATGGAGTCGCGCCGGGTGATCGAGACCCTGCTGGACGAGCCGCTGCCGGGTTTCGAGGCCGTGTACCTGATGGGCAACCACGAATACGCGCTGATCAGCTTTCTTGACGACCCTGAATCGATCGCCGGCTGGCTCAGCTGGGGCGGCCGCGAGATGCTCTACAGCTATGGCATCGAGTGCGGCCTGAGCCCCTCGCCGAAGGAGCTTCATAACCTGGCCGGCGAGCTGAAGATGACCATGCCGCGCGAGCACCTCGCGTTTATCGAGAATACTGAACTCTGCCACCGCGCCGGCGATTATTATTTCGTGCACGCCGGCATTCGTCCCGGCGTCGCGCTGGAGCAGCAGCGCTTTGAAGACCAGCTGTGGATTCGCGAGCCGTTCATCAGCAGCGAAAAAAACCACGGCGCCGTCGTCGTCCACGGCCACACCATCGAGGAGCAGCTCAACCCGCGGCCCAACCGCATCGGTCTCGACACCGGCGCTTACTACACCGGCGTGCTGACCTGCCTGGTGCTGGAAGGCGAGGAACAGCGTTTTCTGCAAACGGGCGGTGAGGGGTGATGGCAGGATTTCACTTTCGTCATTCCGGAATTTGCCGCAGGCAAATATCCGGAATCTTGGTTGGCGAAGGGGAGTGTTTTTGGAAAAGCGTCTTTCTTCGGACGAGATCCCGGATAAGCGCTTTCAGCGCTTTCCGGGATGACGAACTTCATACCCCGTCATCCCGGCCCCGGATAAATGCTGGCGCATTTTCCGGGGTGACGGGGGTAGTAAGAAGAACGTCATCCCGGAATTCGGCGAAGCCGAATATCCGGGATCTCCTCCACCTTTCCGTGATCTTTTTCTTACTGCTCTGCTCCCCCCTCCACGCCGACTACCAATCCG
>JAZBPJ010000030.1:0-4572 GCA_036351575.1 Lysobacterales bacterium
CCGTTCACGTTGAACGCATCAACAACCAGGTACGAACCGCTGGCGGACACCTGGAACGTCGTCGAGGCCTGGTACGCCAGCAGGCCATCGCCTCCACAGGAACCGGGCAGCGGGCTGGTTTTGGCCTCGGTACCGTCAAAGACGTTGGAGAGCACGGTATTGACTGCCCAGGACGATAGCGGCGCCAGCAGGAACAGCAGCGCGGTCAAAACGGAGAATCGAATCGGCTTCATGAAAAACCTCTCTTTGTGTCGAGCATGAGTGGCGACACCCATGGCCGCCTCAGTGCTCTAAGTTTATCGGGAACCGCCGGCCGCGCAACCGCAAATCAATGGCGGCCTGGCATCGAGCAGGCCCGCCGGCCGCGCAGCACGGCTTAGACGCGGGTCTTTTTCAGGGTAAAATGCGCGCCTGACCAACGGAGTTCACCACATGACGAAGCTAAAGACCCGTCTGCTTGCTATTACGCTCTTCCTTTCACCCGCTGCGGCGATGGCGGAGCTGCCGACATTGACCATCCATGTCAGCGGCGCCGAACCTCCGACCGGCACCCTCGAAATTTCCGTTTTTGATTCCGAGGAGAACTTCCTGAAAAACCCCTACATCCAGCGACCCTGCCGCCCAACAGAGGAAGGCCTCTGCTCGGTAAGAATTTCCGCCCTGCCGGATGGCGAGTACGCGGTCGTTGTCGTGCACGACGCCAACGGCAACAGCAAGCTGGACACCGGCTTCCTGGGTTTCGGCGGCGAGCGTTTTGCTTTCTCCAACAATCCCCGGAAACCTTTTTTCGGGCGCAATTCATTCGAGGACGCCAGGTTCACGCTGAGCGAATCCGTCGAGATCGAGATCGAGCTTGACTGATCAAGGAAAAAAGCCGGGCCCCGGCTTCGAACCGCTTTCGCTGAAAAGCAGGCCGGACGACGATGGTCTCGAGGCCGTCACCGCGTTTCACGCCCGCATGAAAACGCGCCGCTCGGTCCGCGAATTTTCCGACCGGCCGGTCGACCGGCGGGTGATCGAAAAGGCCCTGGCCGTGGCCGGAACCGCACCGAGCGGGGCCAACATGCAGCCCTGGTATTTCGTCGCGGTGTCCAACCCTGAACTGAAGCGCCGGATTCGCAAGGCCGCCGAGGAGGAGGAGCGCGAATTTTACGCGCACCGCGCCTCGCAGGAGTGGCTCGATGCCCTGAAACACCTGGGTACCGATGAAAACAAGCCTTTCCTCGAGACCGCGCCCTGGCTGATCGTCGTCTTTCTGAAGAAGTTCACCCACGCGGACGACGGGCGCAAACTGAAAAATTACTACACGTCGGAATCGGTGGGCCTGGCTTGCGGTTTCCTGTTGACCGCACTGCACACGGCCGGGCTGGCCACGCTGACGCACACACCCAGCCCGATGAAATTTCTCAACGAACTGCTCGACCGGCCCCGGGACGAGCGCGCCTACATGATCATCGTCGCCGGTCACCCGGCCAAAGACGCCACCGTTCCCGTTATCGAAAAGTACGGCCTGGATGAATTTACGCAGTTTCACGAATGACCTGGCTCAATCGCGGCCCTGCCCTTCTTCATCCTCTTCGTGCTGCTCCTGGCGGGCTTCATCCGCCAGGCGCATGTTTTTTTCGAGCTCCGGATCGGGCGCGAACATTGACAGCAGTGCGCCCGAGATCACCGCACCCTTGCTGCCGCCCCGGGCCCAGCGAGCCAGAAATACCATCAGGACGATCACGCCAATCAGTCCCAAAGCGATCAGAAGCCCTGTTTTCAGTTGCGGGTCCATGGTTCAAATCTGGGTTCGCACGGGTTCGAATACAAACCCGGAGACATCCAGGCCTGCTAGACTCCTATGCCGACCGACCTCACGACAAGGCGACTCGCGATGAAAAGAACCATGCTTTTTACTGTTGTGCTGGCCCTGCTGCTGCAGGCCTGCGCAACGATGAATCCCGATTACGAAGAACCGACCGTTACCCTGACCTCGATTCGGGCCATCAACTCCGAGGGCATGACGCCGTCGTTTGAAGTCGGCCTTAGGATCATCAATCCGAACCGGGAAGACCTCGCCATAGAAGGCATCGTCTACACCATCGCGCTGGAAGGGCACGAGGTCGTCAAGGGCGTGGGCAAGGATTACCCCGTGATCGAGGGTTATTCCCAACAGGACATTAAGCTGCTGGCAAGCGTGAAATTGCTCAGCGGTCTGCGGCTGATCGGGGACCTGATGCGCGCGGAATCCGGCGCCATGCGCTACGAATTCACCGCGAAACTGGACCCCGGCGGTTTCTACCCGGCAATCCGGGTCAGCGAAACCGGACAACTCGACCTGGGCGCATCACCACGGTAGTTCGTAGCCTTCCTGGTGCCAGAACGTGCCGGTCTGCTCGAGACCGAGGCTGTCCATGGTGCGCACCAGGCCGGCGGCCGATTCCTCGACCGCGATCCCCGTACCCTGCGTCATGTCGGTGGCGACCCAGCCGGGATGCAGCAGGTAAACGCCGATACCGGCATCCTTCAGGTCGACGCTCAGGCTCTTGCCGGCCATGTTGACGGCCGCCTTGGACATCCGGTAGCCGTACGACCCACCGGAGGTATTGTCCTCGATCGATCCCATTCGGCTGGTCACGATGAAGACCCTGGAGCCGGACGACAGCTTGTCGAGCAGCGCCGCGGTGACCCGCAGAGGCCCGAGTGAATTGACGCGGAACTGCCGCTCCATGGCCTCGAAGTCCATATTGTCGAGCGAAGTCCGTTCCAGGATGCCGGCGTTGTTGATCAGCCAATCGATGGAACGCCCCTTCAGCTTGCCGGCAGCCATTTGCAGAGAGTCCGGATCGGTAACGTCGACACCCTCGATGATCTCGACATCCAGCGCCTGCAGTTCGTTCGATGAACTCCTGCAAAGCACCGTGACGGCATCCCCGCGCTGCTGCAGGCGGCTGGCGACTTCCAGTCCGATGCCCCGGTTGGCGCCGGTGATGAGTACATTGGCCATGCTCGCTTCACTCCCTCGTCATTCATTTCGCCAAATTATCCGACGAGTCGCTCGACAGGTCCATCAGGGTTGTGGAAAAGCGGCAAGTAAAACTTTTCGACGTGTAAATTTTTATTGATAAAAATTCACAGAACTGTCATTCAAGTATCACATTTTCTTCAAAAAAATGATTCATCATGGCGTCGATTTTCAAGTAACGCGGACGTTCGTCCCGCACATTGAAAAAGGAGAGCGGCATGTATGGCAAAGTGTTGAAATCTGGCAAGGCGGTCAGGCTATCGACCCAGCTTCTGGTCACCGGGCTGGTCATCACCGGCTACACATTGTGCGTGGTCCGGTTCTGTGGCGTAGCCTGAACCGACAAGATTCAATTCGCAGCCCGGGCGAAATTTCGCCCGGGCTTTTTCGTGCCCGGGAAAAATACTGAACCGCAAGTTACCATGAAGCGATCAACCACGATCTGACGATCAGCAGGATGGCGCGAACATGAAAGCAGTTGTACTGGGTGCCGGGCGGGTCGGTGCGCCGATGGCGGTGGACCTGCTCAGCGAAAATCAATTCGAAGTCGCGGTAGCGGACCGGGATCCGGTTGTGCTTGAATCCCTCACAAAACAGCACTCCGGTTTGCAGGCCATTCGTGAAGACCTGTCCGACCCCGAAAAACTGGCTGCAGTGCTCGAGCCTTTTGACCTGGTCATCAATGCGGTGCCCGGCTTCATGGGTTACGCAACCGCCCGGACCATCATCGAGGCCGGCAAAAACTCGGTCTGTATCGCGTTCTACGAGGAAGACCCGTTTTCGCTGGACCCGGTAGCGAAGGATAACGGCGTCACCATGATCATGGATTGCGGCATCTACCCGGGCATGGGCAGTGCGCTGATCATGGAAGCGGCCCTGCAACTCGACGAGGTGCACAGCGTGCTCACCTATGTCGGCGGCCTGCCGAAAATCCGCGAATGGCCCTCCGAATACAAGGCCGTTTTTTCGCCGATCGACGTGATCGAGGAATATACCCGGCCGGCCCGCTTCGTTGAAAACGGATGTGAGGTGACGCGCCCTGCACTTTCCGATGCGGAATACATTTCTTTTCCGAAAGTCGGAACACTCGAAGCCTTCAACACCGACGGGCTGAGAACGCTGCGCAGGACCATCGACGCTCCGAACATGAAGGAAAAAACCCTGCGCTATCCCGGGCATGCCGAAAAAATGAAGATGCTGAGGGAGCTGGGTTTTTTCTCGCGTGAAAAAAGTATCGAGGTCGACGGCAAGCAGGTCAGCCCCCTGGAACTGACATCACAGGTGCTGTTTCCCAACTGGATCATGAAGCCCGAGGACCGGGATTTCACTGTGTTTCAGTCCATTATCGAAGGTATGAAAGATGGGCGCAGGCTGAAGCGCACGATCGATATGTACGATGAGTTCTGCCCGAAAACCGGGGTGACCTCGATGGCGCGGACCACCGGCTACACGGCCACGCTGGCTGCCCGCATGGTCGCAAACGGCCTTTATACCCGCAAGGGGATATCACCCCCGGAGTTCATGGGCCGCTGCCCGGCGTGCATGGAATTCATGCGCAAAGG
>JAZBPJ010000031.1:0-34711 GCA_036351575.1 Lysobacterales bacterium
ACGTGCGGGACGGCATGATCCGGCGCATCGAAACCGACGACCGGCCGGGCGACACGGTGGCCGATCCGCAGCTTCGGGCCTGCATGCGGGGGCGGTCCTACCGGCACCGCCAGGATCACCCCGACCGCCTGAAGTACCCGATGAAGCGGACCGGGGAACGCGGCGCGGGTGAATTCAGGCGCATCTCCTGGGACGAGGCGACGGACCTCGTCGCGCAGCACCTGGTGCGCGTCAGGGAGCAGTACGGCAACACCTCGCTGTACATCCCCTACGGCACGGGCAGCTACAACCAGCTCGGCGGCAAGTGGCCCGCCGACCGCCTGCTGAACCTGTTCGGGGGCGCGCTGGGCTACTACAACTCCTATTCCTGGGCCTGCATCACCCCCGCGACGATCTCGGTATACGGCACGGACGAAACCGGCAACCAGCGCCAGGACTGGCTGAACAGCAAATACATCATCATGTGGGGCTGGAACCCGTCCGAGATGCGCGACGGCACCAACAGCGAGTATTTCCTCAAGGAAGCGCGCAAAAAAGGCGCCCGCGTGGTCTGCATCGATCCGCGCATGACCCTGAGCGCGGTCGCCCACGCCGACGAGTGGATCGCGATCCGGCCCGGCACCGACGTCGCGATGATGAGCGCGATGGCTTACGTGATGATCACCGAGGGCCTGTACGACCGCGATTTCGTGCAGCGCTGCTGCAGCGGCTTCGATGCTTCCCAGATGCCCGCGGGCCGCGAGGACGAGGAAAGCTACAGCGACTACATCCTCGGCGCCCGGGACGGCCAGCCCAAGACCCCGGAATGGGCCGAGCGCATCACCGCCGTTCCGCGCGACGTCATCGCGCGCATTGCCCGGGAGTACGCGGCGGCCGACGCGGCGGTGCTGTACCAGGGCTACGGCATGCAGCGCAGGGCCTACGGCGAGCAGGTGGTGCGCGCCGGCTGCGTGCTGGCGGCGATGACCGGCAACGTCGGCAAACCCGGCGGCTGGGCCAGCGGCATCGCGCTGCAGGCGGGCGGCGGGCCGTTCTGGAATATTTTCCCGGTGCTGGAAAACCCGGTGAAGGCGCAGATCCCCAGTTTCCTGTGGACCGAGGCCGTCCTGCGCGGACCGGAGCTCACCGCGCAACAAGGCCTGGTCGGAGCCGAGCGCCTGCCCCACGGCATCAAGCTGCTGTGGGCGGTGGCGTCGAATTGCATCGTCAACCAGCACGCCAACATCAACCGCACGGTCGGGATCGTCCGCGATGAGTCCCTGCTGGAATTTTTCATCGTCCAGGACCAGTTCCTGACGCCGACCGCGCGCTTTGCCGACCTCGTGCTGCCGGCCTGCACCCAGTTCGAGACCTGGGGCGTCGAGGACGGCTGGAAGTACGGCGAGGAAGTGCTGCTGCAGCCGCAGATCCTGGACCCGCCCTGGGAAACGAAAAGCGATTACGCGATTTGCGCCGCCGTCGCCGAAAAACTGGGCATCGCGCAGGAATACACCGAGGGCCGGGACGAGAAACAATGGGTCAGCGCCCTGCTGGACGAATACCGCGAGCGGCGCTTCCCGGAACTGCCCACGCTGGAAGAGTTCGAGGATAAGAACCTGGGCGTGTATTCGCGGCCGGTCGAAGAGCCGCAAGTGGCGTTCCGGGAATTCCGTGAGGACCCGGAAAACCATCCGCTCGATACGCCCTCGGGCAAGATCGAGGTGTTCAGCGAACTCCTTTTTGCACGAAACCAGCCCGGCGAAGTCCCGCCGGTGCCCAAGTACATCGAGGAGTGGGAGAGCCCGTTCGAAGCAGGCGGTAAGAAATACCCGCTGCAGGTGATCGGCCCGCACTTCATGCCGCGGGTGCACTCGACCTTCGCCAACGTGGACTGGAACCGGGAAGCCTTTCCGCAGCGGGTCTTCATCAACCCGGTGGACGCCGAGGCGCGGGGCCTGCGGAACGGTGAAAAAGTCCGCGTCTTCAACGACCGGGGGTCATTGATCCTGCCCTGCCGCATCACGCCGCGCATTCTTCCCGGGGTGATCAGCATTCCGCAGGGCGCCTGGTGGCAGCCGGGCGATGAGGGTGACGACATCGGCGGCGCCGTCAACACGCTGACCTCCGAGCGGTGGACGCCTTACGCCTTCGGCAACGCCCAGCACACGATCATGGCCGAGGCCGAGCCCGCGGAGCGTCAGAAATGAGCCGCTCGGCCTTCTTTTTCGACTCAGCCGCCTGCTCGGGCTGCAAGGCCTGCCAGGTGGCCTGCAAGGACAAGAACGACCTGCCGGTCGGCCAGCTGTGGAGGCGCATTTACGAGGTCAGCGGCGGCGGCTGGAAAAAACAGGGAGACGCCTGGACCCACGACGTGTTCGCCTACAACCTGTCCCTGTCCTGCAACCATTGCGAGGACCCGATCTGCGCGACCCACTGCCCGACAAAGGCCATTTACAAACGTGCAGACGGCATCGTGCTGATCGACCGCGATGCCTGCATCGGCTGCAAGTACTGCGCCTGGGCCTGCCCCTACGGCGCGCCGCAGTTCAACCCGCACAGCGGCGTGATGGGCAAGTGCGACCTGTGCGCGGACTATGTCGATGAGGGCAGGAACCCCGGCTGCGTGGACGCCTGCCCGATGCGGGCGCTGGATTTCGGCGACTACGACGAACTGGTCGAGAAGCACGGTGAATCCGGTCACGTCTATCCCCTGCCCGACCCGTCGATCACCGGGCCTTCGATCGTCATCAGGGCGCATGCGAACGCGGGCGGCGACGAGGCCCGCGTCTCGAATATCGAGGAAGTGGCATGATGCGTCGCGGAGACGGTTCACTGGTGTTCTTCACGGTCCTGTCGCAGTGGAGCGTCGGCATCGTCGTTTGCCTTGCCGGGATCGCCGTCAGCGGCTCGCCCGTGCCCAATACCGGGTCCGGTCCGGCCAATCCCGTGCTGCTCGCGCTGCTGCTCGTCGTGGCGGCGACGACGGCATCCTTTCTGCACCTGGGAAATCCACTCAATGCTCCCAGGGCCATGCGCAACATCGTAACCTCGTGGCTGAGCCGGGAGATTTTTGCCATCGGGCTGTTTACCGTCTGCCTGCTCACCACCCTGGTCTCCGGCCGGATGCCGGGCGGCAGCGACACGTATCCGGGCTACCTGCTGATCGCCTGCTCGTTGGCCGGGCTGTTCCTGGTCTGGGCGATGGCCCGCGTGTATCGAATCCCGACCGTGCCGTCATGGGACAGCGGCTTCACGCTGCTGGGTTTCCTGTCGACCTCGCTGTGCCTGGGGCTGGCCACGCTGCTGCTGTTCGACGCGACCGGCGTGTTCAGCCTGGTCGGCGGCATGCGCACCTCACTGGCGGCGCTTCTCGTCGCTGTTCTGCTGCTGGAAACAGGCGCCGGCTTCGTGAACCACTACCGCCTGGCGAGGATGGACACCGGCATGGCCGGTCCCCGGTTCAGCAGCGGTTTCTTCTCCACGCTGCTCCGCGTCCGTTCGGCCATGGCGCTCGTGGCCTGCCTGGCCCTGCTGTTCGTGCTTCGTCTCGAGCCGTTTTCGGCAGGCGCCGCCCTCCCCTGGCTGTTGCTGGCAGCGGCGCTGGTGCTCGCCCAGGCCTTCGCCGGTCGCGTCCTGTTCTTTGCGTCCTATTTCAGGCTCGGGCTGTAACGGTCAACTTCGTCCAGGAAGGCCCGTTTTTGTGCTTCATCGAGGAACGCCGCCTCGAAGCCGTTTCGAACCAGCGTGAAGATCTCGTCCTCGCGAAGGCCCATGGCGTCCACCAGCGCAAAAAAATTGTCGTTGACGTACCCGCCGAAATAAGCCGGGTCGTCGGAATTGACGGTGGCTTTCAGGCCCCTGGCCAGCATTTCGCGAATCGGGTGTTCGGCCAGGTCGGAAACGACCGCAAGTCGCAGGTTGGACTGGGGGCACACCGTCAGCGGCATGTTTTCCCGCGCCAGTTTGTCGACGAGGGCGCTGTCTTCCAGGGCCCGGTTTCCGTGGTCGATCCGGTCCACTCCGAGCCCTTCCAGGGCCTGCCAGACGTATTCCGGGGGCCCTTCTTCGCCGGCGTGCGCAACGCGCTTCAATCCCAGCTCTGCCGCCTTGCGAAACACGCGCAGGAACTTGTCCGGCGGGTGCCCGACCTCGGATGAATCCAGGCCCACGCCCTCGATCCGGTCCAGGTACGGCGTGGCCTGCTCCAGGGTCTCGAACGCCGATGCTTCGTCGAGGTGGCGCAGGAAGCACATGATCAGCTTGCTGCTGATGCCCAGTTCCTTGCGGCCCCGTTCCAGCGCCGACCCGATGCCTTCGAACACGGTGGCGAAAGAAACGCCCCGTTCGGTGTGGCCCTGCGGGTCGAAGAAAATCTCGGTGTGCACCACCCTGTCTTCGCGGCAGCGCAGCAGGTAAGCCCAGGTCAGATCGTGAAAATCCTGCTCGGTCAGCAGCACCGACATGCCCTGGTAGTACAGGTCCAGGAAATCCTGGAGGCAGCCGAAATCGTAGGCGGCGCGGATGGCTTCGATGCTGTCGTAAGGCAGGCCGACGCCGTTTCGTTGCGCCAGTTCGAACATCAGCTCCGGCTCCAGGCTGCCCTCGATATGAATATGAAGTTCTGCTTTCGGTATTTCTCGTATCAGATTCTTTTCATTCATGATATATCATCTCGTATACTCGCCAAAACGCGTTCGGGCGTAGCCGGCGTGTCCAGGTCCGGATGCCGCCCGGTCACGCTCGCGATGGCCTGGCAGATCGCGCTGTGCACGGAGATCGCCAGCATCAGCGGCGGCTCACCGACGGCCTTGGAGCGGTAGATCGTGGGTTCGCGGTTGCAGCCATCCTGCCAGATGTCCACGTTGAAGATTTCCGGCAGGTCACCGGCGGTCGGTATCTTGTACGTCGAGGGCGAAACCGTGCGCAGAGCGCCGGCCTCGTCCCACCACAGCTCTTCCGAGGTCAGCCAGCCGGCTCCCTGGATGAAGCCGCCCTCGATCTGGCCGCGGTCGATGGCCGGGTTCAGCGAGCGCCCGACGTCGTGCAGGATATCCACGCGCCGCATGCGGTGCTCGCCGGTGTGCGTATCCAGCTCGATCTCGGTGACCGCTGCGCCGTAGGCAAAGTAATAGAATGGGCGGCCGCTGGCCGTGGCCCAGTCGAAATGGATCTTCGGCGTGCGGTAGAAACCCGTCGAAGACAGCGGGATGCGCGCCAGGTAGGCCTCCATCACGAAATCGGCAAACGTCTTTAGCTCCGCGCCGATCCGCACCCGGCCCCGTTCAAAGACCACGTCATTCTCGGCAACGCCGTACTTCTCAACGGCAAATTCGACCAGGCGGCCCTTGATCCGGTTCACCGCGTCCAGCGCCGCCATCGCGTTCATGTCGCTGCCGGACGAGGCGGCCGTGGGCGAGGTGTTGGGCACCTTGCCGGTATGCGTGGCGGAGACCTTGACGCGCTCGATATCGACGCCGAAGGCATCGGCCACGACGGCCGCGACCTTGATGAACAGGCCCTGCCCCATCTCGGTGCCGCCGTGGTTCAGGTGGATGCTGCCGTCCTTGTAGACGTGCACGATCGAGCCGGCCTGGTTGAGGAACTCGGTGGTAAACGAAATGCCGAACTTGACCGGCGTGAGGGCGATGCCGCGCTTGATGACGCCGCTGTCCCGGTTGAAGGCCTCGATGCCGGCGCGGCGCCCGGCGTAGTCCGAGCGTTCGGCCAGCTCGGCCAGCAATTCCGGCAGCACGTTGTCCTCGATCACCATGCCGTAGGGCGTGGTGTTGCGCTCGTCCTTGCCGTAGAGGTTGGCCCGGCGCACGTCCAGCGGGTCCTTGCCGAGGCGCGCCGCGATCGCGTCGATCACGCGCTCCATCGCCAGCATGCCCTGCGGCCCGCCAAAGCCGCGCAGCGCGGTGTTCGAAACCGTGTTGGTGCGGCAGCGCCATGAGCGAATGTGCGCGTTCGGCAGGTAGTAGCCGTTGTCGGCATGGAACATCGCGCGGTCGCAGATCGGGCCGGACAGGTCGGCGGCAATACCGCAGCGCGCGGCCTGGTCCATTACCACGCCCTCGATCCGGCCGTCAGCGTCGAAGCCTACCTCGTAACGGATGCGGAATTCGTGCCGCTTGCCGGTGCTGAGCATGTCCTCGTCGCGGTCGAGGCGGATCTTGACCGGCCTGCCGGTCCTGTCCGCGGCCAGCGCGGCCAGCACGGCCCAATGCGCGGCCTGGGTCTCCTTGCCGCCGAACGCACCGCCCATGCGCCGCACCTCGACCGTCACGGCGTTGCCGAGCCGGCCCAGCGCCTGCGCCACCAGCAGCTGCACCTCGGTGGGATTCTGGCTGGACGACAGGATCAGCATGTCGCCGTCTTCCTGGGGCACGGCCATGGCGACGTGCCCCTCCAGGTAAAAATGCTCCTGCCCGCCGGTGTTCAGCTCACCGCCAAGGCGGAACGCCGCTTCGGCGATGGCGGCCTCGGCATCGCCGCGGACCAGTTCGCGCGGTTCGGCCACCCAGCTTTTTTGCGCGACCGCCTGTTCGATTTCCGTGATCGCGGGTAATTCCGTGTATTCAACGGATGCCAGCCGGGCCGCGCGCCGCGCGGTCTCGCGGTCGTCGGCCACGACCGCGAACAGCACCTGGCCGTGGCAGTGGATTTCGCCGCTGCACAGGATCTCTTCGTCCTGCGTGTGCATCGGGCTGAGGTCGTTTTCACCGGGAATGTCGGCGGCGGTCAATACGGCGACGACGCCGGGCACGGCTTCCACGGCGGAAAGATCCATGCGGGTGATGCGGCCATGCGCGCAGTCGCTGCAGCCGAAATACGCGTGCAGCAGGCCGGCCGGTTCGCGGATGTCGTCCACGAAAACGGCTTCCCCGGTCACGTGCTTGACCGCGCTGTCATGCGCCAGCGGGTTGTGCACGAAGGGTTCGCCCGGCGCGGGGCGCGGTTGCAGCACCGGGACCGGAGCCGGTTCCGGCCGGTCGCTACCGCCGCCGCCCGGGGCTGCGGGTCCTTCGCCCGGCGATTCCAGGAAAAAGCGCCGCAGCAGGTTCTGCGCGACCGTCATCCGGTAGCCGGCGCTCGCGCGCCAGTCGCTGATCGGCTCGAAGTCCTCGCCCAGGGCAGCGGCGGCCCGTTCCACGGTTTCCGCTGTCCACGCCTGTCCTGTCAGCGCGGCTTCGCAGGCGCCGGCCCGGGCCGGCACGCCCGCCATGCCGCCGTAGCAGCATCGCGCCCGGCTGACGACGCCCTCCTCCAGTTCGAGCGAGAACGCGGCGCTCACGGCGGAAATGTCCTGCTCGAGGCGCTTGGATACCTTGTAAACGTTGAACCGCTGGCCACGGACCGCCAGGGGAAGCCGGATCTTCTCCAGGAACTCGCCCGCACGCAGGTTCTGGCGGCCGTACTCGAGGTAGAACTCTTCGATGTCCAGGACGCGGCTGCCCGCAGCGCTCGTGAGCAGCAGCCGGGCGCCGAGCGCGATCAGCGGCGGCGCCATGTCGCCGATGGGCGATCCGTTCGCGATGTTGCCGCCGAGGGTTCCCGCGTTGCGCACCTGGAGCGCGCCAATGCGCGCCATGTACGGCCGCAGCTGCGGGTAATGCTGCGCGATGACGTCGATCGCCTCCGAGTAGCTGACCGCGGCGCCGATTTCCAGGTAACCGTCCCGGGTGGCGATGTGCCGAAGCCCGGCGACCCGGCCCAGGTACACCAGCGTGTCGATGGACGTGAGCTGCTTGTTGATCCACAGGCCGACGTCGGTAAGGCCGGCAGCCATCACCGCCCCGGGGTGTTCGGCCAGGATGCCGCACAGTTCCTGCGTGGAGACGGGTGCGAGGAACAGCCGGTTCCGGTGAACCAGGCGCAAACCCTGCCGCCGCCGGATTCCCTGAAGCATGGCCACGGTTTTCGGCTCGGCGGCGGTAAAGCGGTCGGCGCGCGGACCGGCCAGGGCCGCGGCGGCCGCATCGAGGATCGGCCGGTAGCCCGTGCAGCGGCAGAGGTTGCCGGCCAGGCACTCCTCGATCTGCCGGCGGTCCGCCCCGCCCGGCTGGTGGTACAGGGCGAACAGGCTCATCACGAAACCCGGAGTGCAGAAACCGCACTGGGATCCGTGCGCATCGACCAGGGCCTGCTGAACGGGGTGCAGGCTGCCGTCCGCGCCGGCCAGGTCCTCGACCGTGATCAGCTGGAGTCCGTCCAGCATGGCGAGAAGCTGGATGCAGGCGTTGACGGCACGGTAGCGGATGCCGCTGCCATCGGCGTCCAGTTCACCCAGCACGACGGTGCAGGAGCCGCAGTCGCCCTCGGCACAGCCTTCCTTGGTGCCGGTGCGCGCGGCCTGCGTGCGCAACCAGTCCAGCACCGTGAGCTGCGGGTCAAAGTCCCGGACCGAAACGACCTGCCCGCCCATCACGAAACGTACAGCGGATTCGTTCATCTCGCTTCTCCCCTGACCGCCCGTTCGACCGCCTCCAGCCCGGCTTCGACGACCACCGGCTCGGGGGCCGCGCGCGATGCGCCCGCCACGTCTTTCAGGCCGCTGCCGGTCACCAGGCAGACCACGGTCTCCTCCTTGTCAATTGAACCGGAACCGGCCATTCGTTTCACCGCGGCCCAGGGCACGGCTGCGGCCGGCTCCGGGAACACCCCGGCCAGCCGCGCCATTTCGATCGCGGCCTCGGCGATTTCGTTTTCTTCCACGGTGACGGCCGCACCGCCGGATTCAAGTACCGCGCGCACACCGGCCAGGCCGTCGCGCGGGCGGTCGACGCAGATGGAATCGGCGGCCGTGGCGGCTTCGACCGCTTCGACCCGAACCCGGGACCAGTCCTCGACGACCTGCCCACTCGCCCGCAGGCGGTGGACCGTGCGACACACCGCGGCACTGAGCGCTGACTGCACGCAGTCGATCCTCGGCAGCCGGTCGACCAGTCCCACCGCCAGCAGATCCTGCCAGCCCTTCCAGATTCCGCTGATGATGTTGCCGTCGCCGGTCGGCACGACCACGCGGTCGGGGACCTCGCCCCCGAGGTCTTCCCAGATTTCAAACGCGCAGGTCTTCTTGCCTTCGCGGGTAAACGGGTTGAAGCCGGTGCTGCGGTTATACCAGCCGAACGCGTCCGTCGCGGCGAGGCACAGGTCGAAGGCGGCGTCGTAGTTTCCGAGCACCGCCAGCACGCGTGCCCCGTAGGCGCGCAGCTGCGCGAGCTTCGCCGGCGGCGCGCGCTCCGGCACGAACACCACGGCGTCGAGCCCCAGCGCGGCGGCCAGGCAGGCCATGGAGGAACCCGCGTTCCCGGTGCTGGCCGTGGCAACGACCGCGGCGCCGGTTGCCTGCGCCCGGCACAGGGCGGTCACGCTGGCGCGGTCCTTGAACGAGGCGCTGGGGTTGGAACTGTCGTCCTTCAGGTACAGCCTCTGCAAGCCCGCCTGCCGCCCCAGGCGAGCGGCGTGGTAGAGGGGCGTGGCGCCGACGCGCAGCGGAAAGCCTGCTGCGGGTTCGTTGACGGGCAGCAGCGCCCGGTAGCGAAAGATGCCCCCGGCCCGGTCACCGAAACCGCCGGCCAGTTCCCGCGCGGCGGCATCGTAGTCGTAGCGGATGTCCAGGTTGCCGCCGCATTCGGGGCACTGGAAACCGGCGAAATCCGCCGCCTGCCCTGCGGCGCAGGCGATGCAGCGGTATCCGTTCATGTGCGTTCTGAAATCCGGCATGGCGGCAAACGGCTCTACATGGTCAGGGCCATCAGGGCCTTGGCGGTATGCATCCGGTTCTCGGCCTCAGGGTAAACCCGCGACTGCGGCCCGTCTATGACCGCATCGGTCACCTCGCAGCCGCGATCGGCGGGCAGGCAATGCATGTAGATGGCGTGCTTCTTCGCGCGGGCCATCGTCGCCTCGTCGCAGATCCAGCCGCGGTACTGCTGTGCGACCTTCATCGCTCCTTCAGGGTTGCCGTAAAGCGATTCCACGCCCCAGCTCTTGGGATACACGATGTCGGCGTCCTCGATCGCCGCTTCCATGCTGTCGACGATTTCAAAGCGGCCGCCGCTGCGGGCGGTGTTCTCGCGGGCGATGCGCAGGGTTTCGTCCATCAGCGTGTATTCCGGCGGGTGCGCCAGGGTCACGTTCATGCCGTAACGGCTCATCAGCATGACCAGTCCCTGCGGCACCGACATCGGCTTGACGTAACTCGGCGCGTAAGCCCAGGAAACGGCGATTTTCAGCTCCGACAGGTCCTTGCCGAACTCCTCGCGGATGGTCATCAGGTCCGCCAGTGTCTGGCAGGGATGGTCAACGTCGCACTGCATGTTGATCACCGGCACGTCGGCCCACCTGGCGACTTCGCGCATGTAGCTCTGCCCCTCGCCCGGCACCAGATCGTGGCGGATCGCGATGCCGTGGCCGTAGCTCGACAGGATGATGCCCATGTCCTTGGGGCTCTCGCCATGCGCGATCTGGGACGTCTCCGCGTCGATGAAATGGGCGTGGCCGCCGAGCTGGGTGATGCCGGCCTCGAAGGAATTGCGCGTGCGCGTGGACTTGTCGAGGAAGATCAGGAAGATCGTCTTGTGCGGCAGGTGCAGCGACGTCACGCCGCTGCGGAATTCCGTTTTCAGCGTTGCCGAGGTTTCCAGCAGGATTTCGATTTCCTCGTCCGACCAGTCCTGGGTCATCAGCCAGTCACGGCCTTTCAGGCGGTCGGTGGGCAAGGGGGCGTGCCGGGTCATGTTCGGGTCACTCCTGGTGGTGAAAATTGCTGCACGAACGCGGCGTAGAACGCGGTGGCCCGGACCAGGTGCTCGACCTCGGTCTGCTCGTTGGGCGCGTGGGCGAAGTGTTCGTGCCCCGGGCCGAAGCCAAAGGTCGGTATGCCGTGCAGGCCCGCCGTGGCCACGCCGTTGGTGCTGAAGGTCCAGAAGCCGGTGCCGGGCTCTTCGCCGAAAGTATCCCGGAACACGGCCTCGGCGCAGGTCATCGCGGGATCGTCTCGCGGCATCTGCCAGCTGGGGTAGTACTTGCGCGTGGGATAGACCAGGCCGGTATGACTGGGCACGGCGTATTCCAGCAGGCGCACCGTGGCTCCCGCCGCCCGGACCGAGGCCAGCGACTCGATCTCGGCCACGGCGGTTTGCTCGGTCTCGCCGACGGTCAGCCGGCGGTCCAGGTGGATCGTGCAGCCATCGGCCACGGCGCAGAGGCTGGGCGAGACCGAGCGGATCTCGCTGATCGTGACCGAGCCCTTGCCCAGCGGCTCGACGGGCTGCAGCTGCTCGTTCAGCTGCTCGATGTCGGCGATAATGCCGGCCATCTTGTAGATGGCGTTGTCGCCGCGTTCCGGGGCCGAGCCGTGGCAGGACACGCCGCCGGTGCTGACCTCCATCTCCATGCGCCCGCGCTGGCCGCGGTAAATGCCCAGGCTGGTCGGCTCGGTGCTGATCACGAGCTCGGGTTTCAATCCAACTTCGTTGACGATGTACTGCCAGCACAGGCCGTCGCAGTCTTCCTCCTGCACGGTCGCGGTCACGTACAGCGTGACGTCTTTCGGTATGCCAAGCCGCTTGAGCAGCGCAGCGGCGTAGACCGCCGAGGCCACGCCGCCCTTCTGGTCGCTGGCGCCGCGGCCGTAGAGAATGCCGTCCTCGACGTCGCCGGAATAGGGGTCTCTGTCCCACTGCGAGCGGTCGCCTACGTCGACCACGTCGACGTGGCCGTCCAGCGCGATGGCCCGGGGGCCGTCGCCGATGCGGCCAATCAGGTTGCCCATCGCATCGACGGTGACCTCGTCGAAGCCGAGTGTTTCCATTTCTTCCGCGATACGGCGGACTACCGCGCCTTCGTCCGAACTGAGCGACGGGATGCGCACGATTGCCTGCATGAAGGCGACCAGGTCTTTTTCCAGCTTGCGGGCTTCCTCGAAGTGTTTTTCGCTCATGCATCTGCTCCCGCAAGACCGGTCGCCCGGTTGAATTCGCCGATCAGCCGATCCCACTCGCCCAGCAGCTCGTCGGAAAATACCTCGCGCCAGAAATCCGGGTCCCACAGCTCGCGCAGCTCGGCGGCCGAGCGGCCCTGCTGCTCCACCCAGGTGAAGTACTTGAAGTGGTGCAGGGCCTTGCGCTCGGCGTAGCCGAGTTCCCGCAGGTGGTCGGTGCTGGTCCCCTGCAGGTAGCGCGCGTAATGCTGGTCGGCAAGCCGCGGGGTGTAAGGCCCGCCGAGCGCCTCCATCTCCCGCAGGCGTGAAGAATAGAGTTCCATGGCGTCGGTCAGGGGCGTGAAGATCACGTCGCGGGCGTCCATGTCGTAGTAGCGGGCCGCCTTGATGCTGGCCACCAGGTTGCAGATGCCCGAAATGCCGATGTCGGGCAGCGCCTGGAGGGTGGTCTCATCCACCCCTTCCCGGCGCAGGCAGTCGTGCCCCGCCTCCTCGTTGAACAGCCGCATCAGCTGCATGGTCTGCTCGTCGTCCACGGCCGCCACCATGTCGGTGTTGCGCGTGTTGTGGATCCAGGGCACGTGCTTGTCGCCGATACCCTCGATGCGGTGCTCGCCGAAACCCATTGAAAACAGCGTCGGGCACTGCAGCGCTTCCGTCGCCACCACGCGGATGCCCGGGTGGCGGCTGCGCAGGAAGTCACCCGCCGCGATGGTGCCGGCAGAACCCGTGGCGCTGACCCAGCCGGACAGGCGCCGGCCGGCGGCGAAGTGCTTCGCGTAGACCTCGTCGACGAAGGATCCGGTCACGTGGTAATGCCAGATCGCGTTGCCGAACTCTTCGAACTGGTTGAAAATCACGATCCCGTCACCGCGTTCCTCGCGCAGTTCATGGCACTTGTCGTAGATCTCCTTCACGTTGGACTCGGTGCCGGGGGTGGCGATGATCTCGTCGGTGCCGATCTCCTCCAGCCAGTCGAAACGCTCGCGGCTCATGCCCTCGGGCAGGATCGCCACCGCCGGGCAGGCCAGCAGCGCGCAGTCGTAGGCGCCGCCGCGGCAGTAGTTGCCGGTGGAGGGCCACACCGCCTTCTGGCGCGTCGGGTCGAAATGACCGGTCACCAGGCGCGGCACCAGGCAGCCGTAGGCCGCGCCGACCTTGTGGGCCCCGGTGGGAAACCACTTGCCGACGATGCCGACGATGGTCGTGTCCACGCCGGTCAGGGCCGGCGGGAACTCGATCCAGTTGCCCTCGCCGAAGCCGCCGCCGTGCGCCCTGGCCTCGTTCTTCCAGGTGATCCGGAACAGGTTGGCGGGGTCCAGGTCCCACAGGCCGACCTGTTGCAGGCGCTGCACGATGCCGGCCGGCGCCGTGCGCGGGTCTTTCTGCTGGCCGAAGGTCGGCAGCAGGATGTTGCGCTCCCGGGCCCGCTCGATGTTCCGGGCCAGCACGTCTTCGCGGATTTCGGGGATCAGTTTCATGGCTATTCCTTGAATCGCACGGACGGAATGGGTTCGCTGTCGCCCCAGCCGCGCTCGACTTCGCTTTCACCGGCGCGAACCGCGCGCAGCAGTGCGTCCTGGTCGACCGGCAGGCTGAGCACGCGCACGCCGGTGGCGCGCCGGATGGCGTTGGTGATGGCGGCGCTGGTCGGAATGCTGGGCAATTCGCCCACGCCCTTCGCACCGAACGGGCCGTCGGCCGTCGCGTGCTCGACGATGTGGGACACGATCTCCGGCGCGTGCGCGATGCGCGGCGCGGAGTAACGGGCCATCACGTCCGTCCACGGCCGCCCCTCTTCCTGGATGTAGTGTTCCATCAGCGCATAGCCGATGCACATCACGATGCCGCCCTCGACCTGGCCTTCCAGGGTCAGGGGGTTGATCGCCCGGCCGACGTCGTGCGCGGCGATGACCTTGCGCACCGCTACCCCGCCCGTTGCCATGTCGATTTCGCACAGCACGGCCTGGGCGCAGAAGCCAAAGGCGAAGTGCATGTCGCCGCCGCTGCCCAGCGGCCGGGTTTTCGGCGCCCAGTACTCGTATTCGGCCGTCGTCGACAGACCGCTTTCCACCGCCACCGAGATGCCCTCCGCCAGGCTCGCACCCGGGCCGGCAGCGGCCGCCAGGCGTTTCTTCAGCGTGCGCGCGGCGAAACGGGCCGCGTTGCCGCTGACGTAGGTCTGGCGGCTGGCCGTGGTCGGTCCGCCATCCGGGCAGTAATCGGTGTCTCCGAGCAGCACGCTGACGCGGTCGCTCGGCAGCCCGAGTTCCTCGGCGGCACAGGCGGCAAGCACCGCCGGCAGGCCCTGGCCCAGCTCGGCCGAGGAAATGCGCACTTCCGCCCGCGCCTCGTCGTCATCGCCCAGCCACAGGCCGACCTCGGCGGCGGCCTTGTCCGGGGCGCCGCCGCCCAGCCCGGTGTTCTTGTAGCCCACGGCCAGGCCCCAGGCGAAGCGGCTTCCGCCCTCGTCCCAGGTCCAGCGAAAATCACCATCACGCATGCCGGCGTCGACCCGCTCGATGCATTCCTTCAGACCGACGCTTTCGCGCATGACCTGGCCGGTGCAGGTGACCGCGCCCACGTCGAGCGCGTTCATCCGGCGCAATTCCACCGGGTCCATGCCCAGTTCGCCGGCCAGGATGTCCATGTTGCTTTCCACCGCGAAGCAGCTCTGCGAAACGCCAAATCCGCGAAAGGCCCCGCAGGGTGCATTGTTGGTATAGGCCGCCAGGCAGTCGACTTTCACGTGCGGCACGTCGTAGGGACCGGAGGCGTGCGTGGTCGCACGTGTCAGTACTTTCTCGCTGAGACTGGCGTAGGCCCCGCCGTCGCCGTAGATGGTGCTCTGCACGGCGGTGAGCCGGCCTTCTCTCGTCGCCCCGGTGCGTATGCGGATCACCGTGGCGTGGCGCTTGGGATGGAACAGCAGGCTTTCCTGCCTCGAGTACAGCATTTTCACCGGCCGCCCGGTGGCTTCCGCCAGCAGCGCGACGTGGATCTGGCCGGCAATGTCCTCCTTGCCGCCGAAGCCGCCGCCCATCAGGGTCGCCACGATGCGCACGCGCTCCGGCGCCACGCCCAGCGCGGCGGCGACCTGGTCGCGGTCCTGGTACGGGATCTGGCTGCCGACGTAGACCGTGGTTTTTTCATGCACCGCGTCCTCGCCGCGCCTGGCCGAGGGATCGGTGGAACCGCCGAAGGCCGCCGGGTCGTAGCCGGCCGGGATACCGACCGAGCATTCCGGCTCGAGGAACAGGTGTTCCACGGTGGGGGTGCGGTACGTGCGGTCGACGATCACGTCGGCCGCCTCGAAACCGGCCTTTATGTCGCCCTTGGCCACCTTGATGTGCTTGAGCAGGTTGCCGTCGGGCCGGTCCTCGTGCACCACCGCCGCGCCGGGCTCGAAAGCCGCGATGGCCGATGTGACCGCGGGCAGTTCCTCGTATTGCACCTCGATCAGGCCCAGGGCCGCCTCGGCCGTCGCGCGGTCGTCGGCTGCGACGACAGCCACCGCGTCGCCGGCGTAGCGAACCTTGTCGTCGCACAGCACCGGCCAGTCGACGCTGACCAGTCCGTGGCGGTTGCGCCCGGGCACGTCCTCGTGGGTCAGCACCGCGTGCACCCCCGGCAGGCCGCGCGCCGCCGACGCGTCAATCGAAACGATGCGGGCGTGCGGCACGCCGGCGCGCAGGGTGCGCGCGTGCAGCATGCCGGGGAAATCGTAGTCGTCGCTGAAGCGGGCTTCCCCGGTGATCTTGGCCCGGGCGTCGGGGTTCGGCTGCGCCCGGCCGACTACCCGTTCGGGAGCCCTCGTTTTCGGGATGTAGGGCGGCACGTTCTGCCCGGAGGCCTGCAGCACCGCGCGGACCACGCTCTGGTAGCCGGTGCAGCGGCAGGACGTGTCCTTCAGCGCGACCTTTACGTCGCTCTCCGTCACCGCCTCGCCGGCCGCGGCCTTTTCGTCCAGCAGGGCCTTGGCCGTCATCAGTATGCCCGGCGTGCAGATGCCGCACTGCACGGCGCCGTGGTCGAGGAAGGCCTGCTGCAGCGGATGCAGCGCCCCCCCGTTTGACAGGTTTTCGACGGTTTCGATGCGGGCGCCCTGTGCCTTGAAGGCCGGGTAAATGCAGCTGTTCACCGGCGTGCCGTCAACCAGCACGGTGCAGATGCCGCACTCGGCCTCGTTGCAGCCGATCTTGGTTCCGGTCAGGCGCAGATCCTCGCGCAGCACCTCGGCCAGGTACCGCGATTCCGGCACGTCGAGTTCGACCGGCCGGCCATTGACCGTCATTTGCAGGCGGCTCATTTGCCTTCTCCCCAGGGCGTGATCCGGCCGCCGGCGGCGCGTTCCGCCGCCACCGCCAGGACCCTCGGCAGGTGGCCGCGCACCATGTCCTCACGGTAGGCGCGGCTGGCGCGGTGCTTGCTGTCGCGCAGGGAAATCGCCTCGAGCGCGGCTTCCGCCGCCAGGGCGAAACGGCTTGCCGAGGGCGCTTTGCCCACGATCACCGCCCCCGCGGCCGCGGACAGGCAGGGCACGGGGCCGGCCGGCGCGATGGCCACGCGGGCGGCGGCGACCGTTCCGTCCGCGTCGAACTGCAGCCACGCGGCCATCGAAATCATCGGCAGGGCCACGCCCTGGGGCCGCATCACGCGGAAGAACGCCGAACCCTCGCTCCTGCCCGCCGGCCGAAAGCGCATCCGGGTCAGCAGGCTGCGGTGATGATCGATGGCGCTTCGGCCCGGGCCGAGGAAGGCGTCGGCGAGCGGCATCCAGCGCCGACCGCCGGCATCGGCGGTTTCGATCTCGCCGGCGAGCGTCAGCAGCCCGATGGTGCCGTCGCCGGCAGGCAGGGCGTGGGCGATGTTGCCGGCCAGCGTGGCCACGTTGCGCACCTGCGGGCCGCCGATCACGCCGCAGCTCTCGGCCAGGCAGGTGCCGTGTTCGACGATGTCGCGGCTGCGGGTGATCGCGCTGTGGGTCGCTCCGCAGCCGATAACGATGAAACCGTCTTCCCGGCCGATGCCGTCGAGGCCCGGGATGCGGGTCGGGTCGACCATGGCTTCCGGTGCCTGCGCCCGCCCCTGGGCGATGTCCAGCAGCAGGTCGGTACCGCCGCCCACCACGAGCGCATCGCCGTCATAACGCTCCAGCAGCGCGATCGCCGCATCGACCGTGTCCGGGACGTGGTAATGCTTCCAGTGTTCCATCATTCGATCCTCGCCCAGAGCTTCCGGGCCCGTTCCTCGCAGCGTGCGCGGATGGCGTCCTCGTCGAGCTGCGGCAGGCGCCCGTCCTCGACCACCACCCGGCCCCGCGCGATCGTCGTGCGGATCGGCGCAAAACACAGCCCGAACAGCAGGTGGCCGTAAAAGGTGTCCGCGGTCAGCGGGGTGAACGGCCGGTAGTCGGGTATCACCACGTCGGCCAGCTGCCCCGCCGCGAGCATGCCGCGCGGCTCGGGGAACAGCCGGTTCGCCAGGGCGCGGTTGCCTTCCAGCAGGGCCTGGCAGGACTCGGCGAAGGCCACGGCCGGGTCACCGTTGGCGTTGCGCTGAGACAGGTACAGCGCACGGGCCTGCGCGGCCATGTTCGAGGACATCCCGTCGGTGCCGAGGCCCAGGTTGATCCCGCGATCCAGCAGGTCCAGTACGGGCGCCGTGCCCACGGCGTTGTTCATGTTGGATTCCGGGTTGACCACCACGAAGGAATCCGTCTCTTCAAGCAGGTCCCGTTCGCCGGGCTCGAGGTGCACGCCGTGCACGAAGATCGTTTTCGGCCCGGGAATGCCGAAGTCCAGGAAACGCTGCATGAGGCCCTTGCCGTAACGCTCCCTGACCTGCCGCGCGTCGGCGGCGTCTTCGGCCGCGTGCACGTGAAAACCGGTGTCCAGGTCCTGCGCGATGGCGGCGCAGCGTTCCATCGTATCGTCGCCCAGCGTCATCTGCGCGTGCAGTCCGAACAGCGCGGTCATCCGGCCGTCGCCTTCGTCGCGGCACTTGCGGATGTAACGTTCGTTCTCCTCGATGCCCTCGCCTTCGCGGTTGCGGTCGCTCACCTCGTAACACAGGCAGCCGCTGAGCCCGACGTCCCGAAAGGCGCGCTCGATCACGTCCAGGCTGCCGTCGGCACAGGACGGCGAAGCGTGGTGGTCGATGACCGTGGTGCAGCCCGCGCGCGCCGCCTCCATCAGCACCAGCAGCGCCGAGTAGTACACGTCCTCGGCGTCCAGCGCGCGGTCCAGCTTCCACCACAGGCGCGAGAGAATCTGCTCGAAATTCCGGGCCGGCTCGCCCGGCGGCGTGAAACCGCGCGCGAAGGTCGAATAGAGGTGGTGGTGGGCGTTGATAAGGCCGGGCATCACCGGCCGGCCGCCGGCGTCGATCACGCGGTCGGGCCGGTAGCGGTCAGCCGGGAAATCGCCGACGTCGACGATCCGGCCGCCCTCGATATACAGCTTGCCGTTCTCGATGAAGCGGCCCTGGCGATCCAGGGTGACCAGCAGGCCGTCGGTGATCAGCAGGGAAGCCATGTTCTACTCCTGTGCCTCGAAGTGCGGCTGGGGGATGCAGCCCTCCGCGCTGCCCGGTGCCGCGGGAAAATGCGGCACGGAGCCGAGCAAGCCCTTCATCAGGACATACATCGTCGCGCATGGGCGCAGCGAGCGGCCGGTCGGGCCCGCCGCATTAGACCTTGCCTCGACGTGCTCCACCCGGAAGCCGTCCGGATCGATCGACGCGCGAAAATCCGGACCCTCGTACTCCAGCCGGTCGCCCAGCTCGAGGCGGTGCGTGGCCCCCGCCCAGCGCGCCTCCATCACCGGCGGGCGCCCGCGGAACAGCATGAAGGCGTTGTCGTCTTCCGCTTCGAACTCGGCACGGTCCACGTACAGGCGGGGCTTGTCGCGGTAGGGCGCGCCGGCGGTCGGGCAGAAGGTGACGCAGTTGCCGCACTCGTTGCAGAAATCGGCCAGCACGGCGACCTGGAACGCCTGGGCGACCCGGAACGGCTGCCCGTCGCCCGGCGTGATCCGGCCCTCGCCGCCATGCAGCTCAGGCAGTTCTGCGTCGAAGGAATCGACGCGGTAGGTCAGCAGCGCCAGGTTGGGGCAAACGCCCACGCAAAGGCTGCAGAAGCGGTCGCAGTCCAGGCAGCGCTCCGCCTCGCTGCGTGCTTCCGCTTCACCGTAGCCGTGCACGACCTCTTCGAAATTCCTGCGTTGCGCCGGAGGCGAGTGCGGAACCGGTACGCGCCATTCGCGTCGGCTGCGGCGCAGCAGCAGGTCGGCCGTGTCGAAAGCACCGATGCCCGTCGCTGCGTGACCGCCGGCCCCGCCATTCACGATGCTGCGGGCAATGGCCTTGCCGTCGGCCGCCGCCTCCACGATCGAAGACGGGCCGTCGTTGACGACGTCGCCGCCGGCGTAAACCCCGGGCACCGAGGTTTCGAAGGTGCGGGGATCGGCCGCGATGTAGCCGCGTTCGTTCAGGGCCACTGCTTCGCCGTCAAAGAAATCCAGCACGGCGTGCTGCGAAATGGCCAGGATCAGCGTGTCGAGCGGAATCTCGAAATCGGAGCCGGGCACCTCGTGCGGCACCTTGCGGCCGGACGGGTCGCGGTCGCCGCGGTATTCCATGCGGCGGCAGACCATGCCGGCCAGCCTGCCTTCACGCAGCAGCAGCCGTTGCGGCTTCGCCATCTCGACAACTTCGATGCCCTCTTCCAGCAGGCAGGCCACCTCCTCGCGGTCCGCCGGCATCTGGTCGATGCTGCGGCGGTAGATGACGCTGACGGTGGCGCCGCCGCCGGACAGGCGCCAGGCGCTGCGCGCGCAGTCCATCGCCGTGTCGCCGGCGCCGATGATGCCGATGCGCTCGCCGGTTTTTACCGGGCGCCCTTCGCGGGCCCGGCGCAGGAAGTGCAGCGCGTCCATCACGCCCTCGGCCTCTTCGCCTTCCAGGCCGAGTTTCTTGCCGAGCTGTGCGCCGACCATGACCGCCACGGCGTCGAATCCTTCGCTGCGCAGATCGGAAAGCCGAAAGTCCCGCCCGGCCGCGGTGCCGTAATGAATATTCACGCCCAGCGCCTCGATGCGCGCCAGGTCCTGCTCGACCACGCCCGCCGGCAGGCGGTAGGTCGGGATCGCACCCCCCACCATGCCGCCGGCGTAAGGATGCTGTTCAAATATCTCCACGCGGAAACCCGCCCTGGCCAGTTCCGCGGCCGCCGCGATGCCGCCGGGACCGGCGCCGATCACGGCCACCTTCGGTTTGTTCGTATCCGAAGCGACGGAGCGGGGCTGTTTTTCATGCGCCATGATGAAGCGCTTGACGTGCCGGATGGCCAGCGGTTCGTCCAGGTGGGTGCGCACGCAGACCGGTTCGCACAGGTGGTCGCAGACGCGGCCGAGCATGGCCGCCACGGGGTTGTCTTTTTTCGTGATCCGCACCGCGCGGTCGAACTCGCCTTCGCGCACCGCCTTCATGTAGCGCGGCACGTCCTGGTCGACCGCGCACCGGTCCGTGCAGGGCGCATCGATGCAGTCGAACAGCCCGAGTTCGCGCGACGTCTTGCTGCGCGATGTGTGAAACGTGTCTTTCTTCAGCAGGCGCTCCGTCCGGGTTTGCGCGGCATAACGCGCCAGGTTGACCCGCGCCGCCGCGGCACGGTCGCCGCGCTCGGCGCCGGCCCGTTCGACGATGAATGCCCCCAGGTCCGCTGCCTCGCCCATGGCGGCACGAGTGTTGTCAAGGTACTGGAGAAATCGAAGGTAACCTCCTGTTTTTAATAAATCCGAACAAGTCGTAACCGTTTGCATGCCCGCCGCCAGCATCGCTGGCGCGTTGAAACAGTCGACGCCTGCGCAGAACGACATCGGCAGGCGGCCTTCGAAGGTTTCGGCCAGTTCACTGGCCAGGTTCACCGAGATCGCGTGCAGCGGCCGACCGGACAGGTACATCATTTTTTCGGCGGGGTCGAACACGGTGCGGCTGTTCTCCACTTCCAGCGTGTTCGTGAGCTTGACCCCGAATTCCAGGCCGCAGTCCGCGGCGGTCTTCTGCAGCCCGGCCAGCAGCGGCACGGCGTCGGCGTATTCCAGGTCGTGTCCGAAGGCGGAATCGGGCACGACGACGTCGCGGTAGCCGAGGTCTTCGTGCAGTATCTGGCGCACGCGACCAGGGCCCAGCAGCGTCGGGTTGCACTTGACGAAGGTGTGCAGGCGGCGATCCCGCAGCAGGTATTCGCAGATGCTGCCGATTTCGCCGGGCGGGCAGCCGTGCATGGTGGACAGGGTGACGCTGTTCGACATGCGGGCGGGGATTTCGATCCTGGCGGCAGCCGGGAAGAAGCGGCACGCCGCCTCGACCAATGGGGCCAGGAATTCGGAACTGTCCTCGGCCCGGTCAAGGAACCACTGGACGTTCGGCTTGCGTATCCCGTCGAGGTCGTAACCGACGCTGAGGTTGAACACAACGCCGGGCGCCTCACCCGGAAAACCGAGCCGTCTGTGCAGGACGTGGATCAGCACCCAGGCGCGCAGGTACTCGTCAAAGGACTGGTGAACCTTGAGTTCCTGCGACCACTCGACGTTGTAGCCCTCGTCCTCCATGTCGATACACGGCTTGGAGACATCCAGTTCATCGATCGTCTGGACGGTCTTCAACTCAATGTAGCGGGCACCGCACAGCCAGGCGGCCACGATGTTCTGCGCCATCTGCGTATGCGGGCCGGAGGCGGGGCCGAAAGGCGTTTCCAGCGGCTGCCCAAAGGCAGCCGTGCGGAACGGGTCATCGGCGGAGGGCACGAAAAAATGCCGCCGCGGGATACCGAAAATCGAGTCATGCCGGTCCAGCTCTTCGAACACCCATTCAAAGAGCCGGGCTGGCGCAATCGGTTGAAACAGGTCTGACATGGCGTCCCGCTGTCGGTAACCGGCCGGGCTGCCGCGGCGGTCCGGCCTTTATTGACCCATCATGCACCTTCTGCAAGAGGCAATTCCAGACGGCAGGTCAACTGGGCGTCAAAAAGGTGAACCGGCCGGGATCCGCCCTCTGTTCAGGCCCGTATCACCCGCGGGAACAAGCCCGGGCCGGGGTCAAAACGCAAACGGCGGCCGCTCGACGTAACGGCCGGCGCCCCGCTCCGTGTCCAGGCGGCCGTCGGCATAGACCACCCTGCCACGGCTCACCGTGTGCGACGCGCAGCCCTTGACCGTCATGCCCTCGAACACGTTGAAGTCGACGTTCTGATGGTGCGTGGAAGCTGAAATCGTTTTCGTCGCCTCGGGGTCCCAGACCACGATGTCCGCGTCCGCGCCCTTCGAGATACTGCCCTTGCGGGGATGGATGTTGAAAATTTTCGCCGCGTTGGCCGACGTCAGGGCGACGAACTGGCTGGGCGTCAGGCGGCCGGAGTTGACCCCGTGATGCCACAGCACTTCCATGCGGTTCTCGACACCCGCCGTGCCGTTCGGAATCTTGCGAAAATCGCCCCGTCCCGTGGCTTTCTGATCGTTGCAGAAGCAGCAATGATCCGTCGCCGTCGTCTGCAGGTGGCCGTCCTGCAGCCCCTGCCACAGCGCCTGCTGGTGCTCGGGCGCGCGAAACGGCGGGCTCATCACGTGGGCGGCGGCCGATTCGAAATCCGGGGAGCGATACACGGAATCGTCGATGACCAGGTGCCCGGCCAGCACTTCACCGTACACCCGCTGCCCTTCGCCGCGCGCCCGCGCGATCGCCTCGAGCGACTGCCGGCAGGAATTGTGCACGATGTAAACCGGCACGCCGACCACCTCGGCAATGCGTATCGCCCGGTTGGCCGCCTCCCCTTCCACCGCCGGCGGCCGTGACAGGGGATGGCCTTCCGGCCCGGTCACTCCATCATCGAAGACCTGCTGCTGCAGCAGCCAGACCAGGTCGCCGTTCTCGGCATGGCAGGTGACCAGGGCGCCCAGTTCCCGCGCTTTCGTGAAACTCCTGAACAGCACGGTGTCGTCCGCCATGATGGCGCCCTTGTAGGCCATGTAGTGCTTGAAGCTGTTGACACCATGCTCCCGGACCAGGGATTCCATGTCGGCGGCCACGCTGTCGTCCCACCAGGTGACCGACACGTGGAAGGAGTAGTCGGCCACCGATTTCTCGGCCCATTCCCGCCACTGCCGGAACGCGTCCATCATGCCCGTGTCCGGATCGGGCACCACGAAGTCAATGATCATGGTGGTGCCGCCAGCCAGCGCCGCCGCCGTGCCGGTCTCGAAATCATCGCTGCTGACCGTGTCCATGACCGGCAACTGCATATGCGTGTGGGGGTCGATGCCGCCCGGCATCACCAGCTGGCCACCGGCGTCAATCACGGTGGCGCCGACCGGCGCCTCGAGACCCGGCCCGACGGCCCGGATCAGCCCGTCTGCGCACAGCACGTCGGCTCGAAAACGGCTTTCCGCCGTAACCACCGTTCCGCCCCGGATAAGCACTGTCATTTCATACGCTCCCCATGCCGGCCAGCCTTGAAGTTAACACCGATCAGGATTCAATTCATGGGTTTGACCGCGACCCTGCCTCGCCTTAGTCTTGAGGTCCGCCCCGCACAGAGAGAAAACCCATGTCGATCTGGAGCTACTTCCTCGATCGCTCGATCATGTAGCGAACAGTGTCCGATGCGCCGTGATAGCTCAACAGCTTGTTCGGATTTCGCTGCGCATAAACCCTGAAAATCTCGTCACAGAAACCCTGTCCGACTTCGGCGACATTTCTGAAATTGAAGTCCAGCACCGAATAATCGTCCAGCCCCAGCAGCAGGCGCTTGGCTTCCGACCGGGACATGAGCCGTTCGTGCTTCGAAAGGTTGATCTTGACGATATTCTGGTTGAATTCGTAATCGCCCCCGGTGTACCGGTCGAAGACATCCTTGATCTTGCGCCGGGTATTCCTTTTTATCCGGCAGGTAACCGTCGTTCCTTTTCTTTGCCTGATATCCCCCAGGAATTCATCTTTCTTCGCATTGTCCACGGTGAATTGCATGCCGGAAGCCGCTATCTGAAACAGGTCCACAACCTTGGAGGTAAAGAAAATCCCCTGACCGCTGTGGGCTTCCCTTGCCGTTGTCTGTTTCCCCTTGAAAAGGTGCTCCAGGGCCTGGAAGTCGTCGGTGATCCCAAACCCGCGCTTGATGCTCTCAATGGCTCCGATGCCAAGGTCTTTTATCTCGAACCGGATATCGGCGTGGTCGACCTCGACCGTGATCCAGACTTTGTCACTGAATGAATGATCGATCGCATTATTGAGCATCTCGGTAAACGCATAGTCGAAAATCGTGGTGCAATTCCTGTTCAGCCGGGAATTGAGCCTGAGTCTTTTAACGACCTCATCGAAAACCACGTATTCGGAAAGTCCCTCTCTTTCCTTTACGAGCTCAATACGGTTGACTTGTTCTTCAGCGCTTCCGGGAAAATACCTGGCGGCCCGCGTCCTGCCTTTCCGGTGTATTTCACCCTCTTCGATCAGGCGATTCAGAAGTCGCAGAGCATACTGCCTCGAGCAACCGAGCGCCTGCTCCACCGATGCTGCAGTGGTGCCTTGTTCCGGCGACCGGGTCACCAGCGACAGCGCCTTTCGTTTTGCAATCATCTTTGAAATCCGGTTTCAGAGCATCACTATTTTTAATCTTAACATAGTTTAAGATTATTTGTCAGAGCAGTTTAAGATTAAACCATAATGAGCGGAGCTGCGTCATTTCATTGACGGTGCTTACGCTCAACCGTAGTCTTTAGACATTCCTGAAAAGAGAGAAAACACCATGTCGATGGAAATCACGGTCAAGCTCAGCGCAGAGGACCTGGAGCATTTCCGGTCCGCCATGCGCGACACCTATAACGCCAAAAGTGACCTGGATGATGAAACGATCATCAACCACGCCCGGGAAACGATCACGAAGATCAGGCAGTCCGATGCCCCGGAATACATCCAGGAGCGCATCGGCAGCCTTGAGGCCCTGATCGGCCTGCTCACGGACCCCAATTGGAAGATGGCGCCCCAGGAGCGCCCCAGGGTGCTCGAGACGCTGGCTTATTTCGCCGAAACCAACGACATCATTCCGGACGAAATCCCGGGGCTGGGATACCTGGACGACGCCTTCATGATCGATATCGTCTGCCAGGATTTCGAGGATGAACTGGAAGCCTACCGGGACTTTTGCGTCTACCGCGTGACCGAGGCCCAGCACCGGGGGCGGGACGTCTCGGAAACCGAGGGCGCCGAATGGCTGGAACACCGCCTCAGGCAGCTGCATTTGCGCAAGCACCTTTCACGAAAAGAGGGGAAAGGCTAAGGGCCGTTACGGCGCGCAAACACGCAGGTGGAAATAGGCGAAGTGCTGCAGCTGCCCGGCGGGTGTGCGATGCGCTTCTTTCACCGTGTTCAACAACTCGAAGCCGGCGCCCAGCGCGGCCTGCAGCTTGCCGGCGCCGTAACGTTCCACCGCCAGGCCGCTGCACTTCTCGGGGCCGTCCGGGGCGAAGGTCGCGATGATGACCTGCCCGCCCGGCGGCAGGGCCTTTTGCAGAACATGCAGGTAGTTTCGGCGGTCGCTTTCCCGGGTCAGGAAATGAAAAACCGCCCGGTCGTGCCACAGGGCATATTGCCTGGAGGGAACAAACTCCGTCACGTCACCCTCGATCCAGGCCACCTGGCCCGCCTCAGCGCCCAGGCGTGACCGTGAGTGCGCCAGGGCCGCTCCCGAGATATCCATGACGCTAACGTCCGAATAACCCGCGTGCAGCAGCTGATCGACCAGCGTGGAAGCACCCCCGCCGACATCGATAATCGGCTCGTTCAGCCCGACTTCCGTCACGCGGATCATCTCCAGTGATTTTTCGGGGTGTTCCTGGAACCAGCTGACCTCGTCGGGCTGCTTTTCCCGGTACACGTTTTCCCAGTGGGTTTTCCGCTCTGCCATTGCACACTTGCCCTGCTTGCCTGCACCGAAAAGACACACCCGGTTTCAGAACCGGAACGTTTTGAAAACTAGAGGGCAAGCTCCACGATCATGTCGATCAGTTCCTGCCTGGAGATCACGTTGTCGTGATTGCGGTCGAACTTGTTGAAGATGTCGCTGGTGAAACCGATCCCTTTTTCGTGCAGCAACTGCTCGGCGAGCGCGATGAATTCGCGCCGCGAAATAACGCCGTCCCCGTTCTCGTCAAAGACGTCAAACAGCTCGCCGACCATCTCTTCGATATTCATGCGGCAAGTTTAGCGCAGCTTTCGCCACGATTTCCCATTTTGCGAAACACTGCTTTTTTTGCCTGGCCCGCAACCAGTAAACTGGAGGGGTGTAGCTCACGGAGTTCATTTCCATGCTTTCCGCGTACCTGCTCGACCTGCTTTTCCTGCTGATCGCCGCGGTGATTTTCGTGCCCCTCTTCCAGCTGGCCCGGCTCGGCACCGTGCCCGGGTTCCTGGTTGCCGGCGTCATCGTAGGCCCCTCCGGGCTGTCCCTGATCGACAATGTCACGGAAATCGGCCACCTGGCCGAGATCGGCGTGATCCTGCTGCTGTTCGTCATCGGTATCGAGCTCAAACCCTCGCGGCTCTGGCTGATGCGGCGCCTGGTGTTCGGGCTCGGCACGCTCCAGGTCGTCATCACGAGCATCGTGCTTGGCATGCTCGGCTTCTATCTTTTTGACTTCAGCCTGCGCACGGCCCTCTTCGTCGGGCCGGCCCTGGCGCTTTCCTCGACCGCGTTCGTTCTCCAGGTGCTGGCCGATCAGAAAAGCCTGACCGGGCGGTACGGACGCGCGGCGATCTCGGTGCTGCTGCTCCAGGACCTCGCCGTGGTGCCGCTGCTCGCCCTGCTGCCGCTGCTGGCTTCGCCCGAGACGGGTTTTGGAGGGGATATCGGGCTGGCGCTGCTCGAATCCCTGTTTATCCTGGTGCTGGTGGTCGTCGTGGGACGATTTCTCCTGCATCCGCTGCTGCACCGAGTGGCCCGAGCCGGCAGCCCGGAGGTGTTCACGGCATCGGCTGTACTGATCGTTCTGGGCGCCGCGATGGTGACCGAATACGCCGGGCTGTCCATGATGATGGGCGCCTTCCTGGCGGGCCTGCTGATCTCCGAGTCGACCTACCGACAGCAGGTCATCGCGGAGATCCAGCCTTTTCGCGGGCTGCTGCTGGGGCTTTTTTTCATGACGATGGGCATGTCACTGAACCTGGGATTGCTCCTGGCCGAGCCGTTTGCGGCGCTTTCCATGCTGGTCCTGCTGCTGGTGATCAAGATCGTCATCCTTTTCCCGCTGGCGCGTCTCTTCGGGCTGGATACCCGGATTTCGCTGGCCGTGGCGCTCCTCCTGGCGCAGTGCGGCGAGTTCGCCCTCGTGCTGTTTGCCCTGGCCGCGCAGTCCGGCCTGATGACAGGCCAGCGCTTCCAGTCGCTGCTGGTCGTGGTCCTGCTCAGCATGATGGTGACGCCCGCGCTGGCGCACATGGCCCGAAAACTCGTCGAGCACCGCGCTGACGGCGCGGCGCCCGATACCGACGAGGAGCCGTCGCCGCCGGTGGTCCTGGCCGGGTTCGGCCCGGTCGGCCATCACCTGGGCGAGATACTCAACCGCGCGGCCGTTCCCTTCGTCGCGGTGGATTTCGACCCGGCGCTCGTGTCCCGGGAGCGGCGGCGGGGCAACCCGGTCCAGCTCCGCGATGGCGTTGGCGATGGATTCCTCGAATCGCTGGGCGCGAGCACCACCCCCATGATCGTGGTGACCCTGGACGATCCCGATGAAACCCTGGAGGTCGTCTCGTCGTTGCGCAAGCACTGCCCGGATACCGCGATCCTGTCCCGGGGCCATGACCTGGAAACCAGCCGGTCCCTGAACCGGCTGGGCGTCTCCGGGGTGGTTCCCGAAAACGTCATGACCGGCCTGGAACTGTCGCGGATGATCCTCGAGAGAATCGGCGTTACCCGGGATGCCGCCGAGAACGTGCTCGCCGGCTACCGGGACCAGCACCGGGCGCTGATCGAACAGCCCATGCCGGCCCGGCCGGGATTTCCCGGCGCTTTCGGGAGTCGTGACTGATGCCCGCAGCTTGCATGGGCGCAAATCCGGGGGCCACAATAGGGTTCCATGGATCACGGCGTGATCGAGAGCGAGACCAATGAACCGGTTCAGGAACATTCTCTGCGTCATTACCACCGAGGACACGGGCACTGCCCTGCTCGAGCGGGCTCTTTCCCTGGCGCAAAAAAGCCAGGCGAAGCTGACCGTCGCGACCATCGCCGAACACATTTCGATCGGCATGGGCATGCCTGAAGGCGGGCCGGTCTCGAGCGGCCTTCAGAAAACGGTCAAGGAAGCCGCCCGCAAAAAGCTCGAAAAGATCACCGCTCCGTTTCAGGGGCGGCACGAAATATCCTGCCGGGTACTGGTCGGCACCGCGTTTCTTGAAATCATCCGGGAAGTCCTGCGTAACGAACACGATCTCGTCATCAAATCCGCAGAAAACCCGGAATGGCTCGACCGGCTGCTCGGCAGCGAGGATATGCACATTCTGCGCAAGTGCCCCTGCCCGGTATGGCTCGTCAAGCCCGGCGCGCCGCAGAAATACCGCAGCATCATGGCTGCGGTCGACCTCGATAACACGAACCAGTCCGGTGAACTGAACACCAGGCAACTCCTGAACCGGGACATCCTGCAACTGGCCGGGTCGCTGGCGCTCGCCAACTTTTCCGAGCTGCACGTCGTGCACGCCTGGGAGGCGATCGGCGAGAGCGCCATGCGGGCCGGTTTGCTGCGCATGCCCGAGGCCAGGGTCGACGCCTACGTGCACCAGGTAAAGCATCAGCGGGAATCAGAAATGGCGCGCCTGCTGAAGGAATTGAACAATCAGCCCGGCAACCCGGTACTGGATTGCGTCGAGTACCGCGTCCACCTGGTCAAGGGACCGCCGCGCAAGACCATTCCTGCCATCGCGCGCGAAGTGCGGGCCGACATGGTGGTGATGGGCACCGTGGCGCGCGTCGGTATCCCCGGTTTCATAACGGGCAATACCGCGGAAATGATTCTTTCCCAGATCAACAGCTCGGTGCTTGCCATCAAGCCCGAGGGGTTCAGCACGCCCGTCACGCTGGCCTAGAGCCGCCCCCGGCCCGCGTCAAATTTCGTGCGACTCGGCGGTCAGGGGCTATAATCCGGGGCATGAGGAAATTAATCGCGGTACTGACCATTGCCCTGACGCTCGTTGCCTGCGATCGGGAAGACCAGCAAAACCCAGAGCCGCAAGCGGCCGACGTGGCGGCCGGAGAGCGTTTCGTGCAGGAACACTGCATCGGCTGCCATGCCCCGGACGGCAGCGGGCGAACGGCCGAGATACCCAACCTGGCCGGCCAGCCAGCGAGTTACCTGGAAAGCGCGATGCAGTCGTATCGCAGCGGGGAACGCCGTCATGCCGCCCTGCAGGACCTCATTCAGCAATGCAGTGCGGCCGATGTCCGTAATATCGCGGCGTACTATGCCAGCCTGCCCCCGGTGCAACCGGGTTCCGGCACCGCGGGACTCGAGTCCGACGCGGTATACGCGGAGGGACGCTCGATGGGCGCCGCATGCGCGCGTTGTCACGGTGAACGCGGCTTCAGCACCACGCCCGGGGTGCCCAACCTCGCCGGGCAGCACCCGATGTACCTGATCATTGCGACGCAGGAATACGCCAGCGGCGCCCGCGACAATGCCGAGAAGGAAGCGATGCTGCAGGGCCTGGATAACGTGGATATCGAAAAAATGGCCATGTACTTTGCCGCCCAGGCGCCGGAACTGCGGGAACCGCCACCCTTCGGCAGCCCCGTCGACGGCCAGGCGCAAACGGCGGTGTGCGGCAGCTGTCACGGCGCGCGCGGCGTAAGCGGCGATCCGATGGTGCCGAACCTGGCCGCGCAGGAGCCCAATTATCTGGTGCAGGCGATCACGGCCTACCGCGACCGGAAACGCAGCCACGAAGACATGATGGCGAACAAGAGCGACGCGGAGATCGAGGACATCGCCGCGTTCTATGCCGTACAACCTGCCGGAGCAGTGATCGCCGACGACGCACGAACGACGGAAATCATCGCCAAGTGCGAACGCTGCCACGGCCGCTCACTCGGCGAGAGTTCGATGGTCGTGCCGGTATTGCATGGACAGAATGCCGAATACCTGCTGCGCGTGATGCAGCAGTATCGCGACGGTCAGCGCGGCAGTTCGACGATGCACAAGATGAGCGCGGGTTACAACGACCGGATCCTGGCCGAAATCGCCGAGTACTACGCGACACACTCAAAGCCCTAGCGCTTGGCCACGTGCTCGGGCAGTTTGTAGAACCACATCTGGTAGGCGGAGACCACCCACATGGTCGCGAACGACAGGCCATTGATCACCCCCGCCACCAGCACCACCCAGGCGAACGGGCTGAACACCTTGGTGACGTACCAGCCCAGCACGTCCGCGATCACACCGGCAAACGGCGCGATTATGATCAGGTGCTTGAGCCACAGGGGCCGCAGGTACGCGTGGCTGAAAATGAACCCGACGATGAAAAAGATGAAGGTCAGCCCGAACAGGTGGATGTGGGAAACCCGCACGAGCGTGTACAGGTCCGTACCGGTGTCCTGCTCGACGGTCAGCGCGACGTTTTCGTAGCCGTCGAGGTTCGAAAGGTGCGGGTTGCTGCCGTCATGACAGCTCAGGCAATTCGCCTCGAAAATGGGTTCGATGCCGGCCTCGAAAGCACGCTTGTTGGCGCCCTCGCGGATCCAGTCCAGTACCACGACCATATCGCGTTGCGGCAACATGCCGGACATCGGTCCGCGCAGGGACTTTTCCAGCGGAGTGGTCTCGGCGCTGCCGCCGTAGGTAATCTTGATATCGTCCACCGACAGGCCGGGGCGACCGTCCGCCTGTGAGTGGGCCGCGAAAACGTAAATCGCCGCGAACAGGTAACCCAGCCCGAACGTGAGCAGGGCGCCCGTGAACAGCGTGCGCATCGTGGCCGGGAGTTCCCGGAAGTGCCGATACAGGCGATGGATGGGTTGATCGTTCATCGTGTTGATTCCGAAACCCGGTCCGTATCACGGACCGGGTCCGGCTCCCTCGATTTGGTCGTTAAGGACGAGTCTATTGCAGGGCCGCGTAGTAGGCAGCCAGGTCGGCCATGTCCTGCTCGCTCAGGTCGGCGGCGTAGTCGGCCATCATGCCGCTCGGATCGTCACGTTCGCCCGAAGCATAGGCCTTGAGTGCCGCAACGTGGGCAGCCTCGTCCATACCGGCGATGGCCGGCATTTCGTCGCCGTCGCCCTCGCCGTTGTCGCCGTGGCACATGGCGCAATCCGCGGACAGCGATTCACCGCGGGCCGCATCGCCCCCCGCCATCGCCGGCGCCGCGGTCAGCATGAGTATGAGTAAAGCGATTACTGCTTTGATGTTCATGATGCTTGTCTCCTCGCGTTGGTGCTGGTCGTGCTTCTATTTATCCGTGGAATCCTCGCACGGCAGGACCATGTATACCACGGATCTCGGCTCGCGCGACGCGTAGTAATCCACGATGCGTCGCAGATCGGCCTCGCTCAGCGGCGCGGACATGGCGTGCATGGCCGAGTTGCTGCGCGTGTTTTCGATGTAGGCGCGCAGTGCGTTGGCCAGGTAGGTTCGGTCCTGGCCGGCCAGCATCGGAAAGCGCGGGTCGGTGCTGTTGCCGTCGGTGCCATGGCACCGCGCGCAACGGTCGATCCACTCGCCGGTGGTCAACGGCGCCCGCACGTTGCGCCGCACCGGGCTCTGCACGGCATAGTACGCCGCAAGATCGGCAATGCCGGAATCATCGAGCGACTCCACCGCCTCGAACATGCCTTCGTGCTGACGCGAACCATCCTTGTAAGCCTGCATGGCCTTGGTGAAGTAACGCGCGTCCTGGCCGGCCAGTGTCGGCATGTCGGCGCCGGCGGCGTTGCCATCGCCGCCGTGGCATACCGCGCACGGTTCGGCCAATTCGCCGCCCCGGTCGACGTTGCCGTCGCCGATGGTCGAAGTGCGCTTCGGTTCCTGCACGGCGTAGAACACCCCCATGCGATCCAGTGTCGCATCGTCCAGGCCTTCGGCCAGCCTGCCCATCAGGCGATGGTCACGGTCGCCCCTGGCATAGGCCTGCATCGAATAGACGAAGTACTCGACGGACTGACCCGTCAGGTTGGGCATGCCGGAAGCCGACGAGTTGCCGTCTTCGCCGTGGCAACGAATGCATTTCTTCATGTCGTCGCGCAGGCCGGCGAAAGGATCGCCGCCCCCCATGTCGATCTCGGGCTCACCGGCCGCTGGCGGTTCCGGCCGTGCCGGCGGCAGGCTGGCATACCAGGCGGCAACCGCGAGCAAGGCCTCCTCGTTGAGAAATCCGACCGAGTGGTTCATCGCGTCGCTGTGCCGGTTGCGATCCCGGTAGCCCTGCAGAACACGGTAAAGGTATACCAGGCGCTGGCCCGCCAGGTTGGGAATCCCCGGTTCGGCGCCTACGCCTTGTGCGCCGTGGCAGGACGCACAGGCGGTGGCCGCGACATTCTTCCCGTGGTCCAGCATTTCGCGCGGGGGGTTCAGCGCGTGACGCTCGACGCTGTTGAGCGGGGCGGTCGAGATGGACTCCTGCGCCAGCAGTGAATGCGACGGCATCAATAACGCCAGCAGGACAGCGGCAGCACGGTTTCGGCTGATCATATTCCCTCTGCACCGGACCTCTCGGTTCCGGTTTTTTTGCTTGAGTTTGCCGACCACAATACGGTCAACAGGTGGTGAACCGCAAGGATTGCATCGCTCCTTCCAGGTTTTTTCGCAGCACCACGGCGGTCCCGGCCGGGTCAGCGGGGACGCATTCCAGTGCCTTGCCGCCGGGCTGGTGCGGGCCGATACGCCATGGCGCGTGTGTACCCCGTCAAAGCTCGTAAGACAGGGCGAGAATGGCCGACAGGGCGATCCACATCAGCAGCATCAGCGGCGTGCCCACGCGCACGAAATCGATAAACCTGTAGCCGCCGGCGTTCATCACCAGGATGTTGGTCTTGTAGGCCATGGGTGTGACGAAACTGAGGTTGGCGCCGAACAGCACGGACAGCACGAACGGTTCCAGCGGCAGCCCGAGTTCCATCGCGATGCTGATCGCGATGGGTGTGCCGATCACCGCCGCGGCGTTGTTCGAAACGATATTCGTCAATACCGCCATCAGCAGCATGAGCCCGGAGAGGATGGCCCACGGCGGCGCATCGGCGGCGAGCGCAAGGAACACCAGCGCCAGCCAGTCGGCGCCGCCCGTTCGCATCAGGGCCGAGCCCAGCGCGAGCGAAGCCACGATAATGAGAATGACCTGGGCGCTGAGCGCGTTGGTGGCGTCTCGCCAGCGCAGGCAACCGGTTGCGAGCATGGTCATGACCCCGAACAGGGCGCTCGCCGCGATCGGCAGGATATCCAGCGCGGCCAGCAGGATCACCGTCACCATGATGGCCAGCGCCAGGGGCGCTTTGCGCGTTCGCGGCAGGTCCAAGGTGCCGTCGAGCACCAGCAGTTCCCCGCTGACCTTGAGGCGGGTGATGTCCTTGGCGGAACCCTGGACCAGCAACACGTCGCTGGGCTCCAGCACCCTGTGGCGCAATCCCGGAGTGTCGACATCCCGTGTCTTTCCGGTGCTGTGCAGCGCCAGCACCTCGAGGCCGTACTGTTCCTTGAGGCGTATGTTGCCCAGGAGCTTGCCTTGCAGGCGTGAACCGAGCGTCACCGCGACCTCGGCCAGCTGCAGGTCCTGGCCGATCAGGTGCAGGTCCTGGCCCGTTACTTCCTGGAGCTCCGTGCCGAGCAGGGCCTGGTACTCACGCAGCTGGGCGATGGTATCGGTCACCATCAGCCGGTCACCGGCCTTGAGACGCACGTCCGGCAGGGGCGAGATCATCAGGTTCTCGTCGCGAAGGATGCGGCGCACATGGATCTCGGGCCCGACCTTGTGCAGCAGCGAGGACAGCGACTTGCCGACGTGGGGGCTGCCCTTGCCGATCGGGAGCTGGGCTGCGTAAACCCGGCGCGATTCCTCGGTAAGCGGCGGCCGCCGGTCGGGAATGATGCGGGGCGCAACCAGCCACAGGTAGAGCAGCGCGATGGTTCCTGCCAGAACGACCGGCAGCATGAAATCGAACATCTGGAAGCGTTCCATGCCCATGTCGGAGGCAACGGAAACGACGAGCAGGTTGGTCGATGTGCCGATCGTGGTGCTCATGCCGCCGATCAGCGTGGCGAGGCCCATGGGCAGCAGGACACCCGCCGTCGGCGTCTTGCTCCTGATGGCCGCCCCGATCAGCATCGGCAGCATGAGCACCACGATCGGGGTATTGTTCATGAACGCGCTCAGAAAGGCGCCGACCACCAGGGTCAGCAGCAGCGCCAGGAGCGGCGCCTTTTTCCAGAACCGCCCGAGCCTGCGCGCAACCGGCTCCAGTGCGCCTGTCCGGACCAGCGCCTGGCCTGCCACCATCAGCGCGCAGACGGCGATAAGGGCCTCGTGTCCGAAACCGTGGAAAAAATCCACCGGGCTGAGCGTGCCGAAAGGACCGGAAAACGGAAACAGCTCAAAACCGATGATCAGGGCCACCACCACGAACAGGCTGGATGATTCGAGCGGAATTTTCTCGCGCGTAAAGAGGACCAGGGCCAGCACGGTAAGCAGCAGGACTGCGAACGCATGAGCGTTTGGGATGTCGGGTAGGGCCACGAGGCTCCGCCTTGCCGGACT
>JAZBPJ010000032.1:0-3051 GCA_036351575.1 Lysobacterales bacterium
ATGCAGCCCGGCGAGTATGACACCAAGCCGTGGTGGTTCCGCTTCGCGGTCAAACTCGCGCGGCTGACGGCACCGATTCAGTGAACTCATGCCGGGTTGAAACGGCCATTTGTGAATGAGTCGCGGCTTACGAGTCGCCGACTTAGTGCAAGCATTCTGGTGTCTGGGAAAGCGGGTGTAAACCACCGTGATGGAGTCTGCTACACTTCGCCGGTTCGCACAAGAGAGGCCATCTCGCACATGCCAGAGAAGTCCTGGAAGCTTGCGGTTCTTCTGATCGCGCTGACATTGAACGGCAATACCATAGCGGAAGCGGATTCCGAATCCTCCGACCCGTATGATCCTCTCGTGCCTGACCTGCGAGAATCAAAGGTGCCTTTGCAATTCGGGCGCGGAGACTTCGTGGCCGTTCCTATCCCCTTTTCCAATCCGACACTGGGCACAGGGCTGGTCGTCGGGGCCGGCTATTTCCATGCTCAGACACCTGAGCAGAAAACGACGCAGCCGCCTTCGGTCACCGGGGCCGCGGCGATGTACTCGGACAACGGCAGTTATGCCGTGGGTGTGGGTAATGCGAGTTACTGGAATGAAGACCGCTGGCGCTTCAAGGGCGGGCTGGGTTATGCCAACCTGGAGCTTCCCTTGCTGGTCGGCGAATTGGGGCCGGTCAAGCTGGAGTTCGATTGGCTGGTCGACGGAGCGCTTGCCTTCGGCGAGATTTCAAGAAAAATCGGCGGCAACTGGTACCTGGGAGTGCGAGGCCGCTACATGACCGTGGATCAGTCTCTGGATCTCGAAGCAAGCTCGGATCTGCTGCTGTTGCGGGATGAAATCGTCGCTGCTGGACTGGGCGTGAGCCTGGAGTACGACACGCGTGATTTGCCCAGCAACCCATACTCAGGCCGGCATTTTACGGCAAGCACGCTTTTCAACCGAACCGCGCTGGGCGGAGATGATAACTATGATTCGTATTCCCTGAAGTTTCTTTCCTACCATCGCCTGGCCGAACCATTCGTCCTGGCCTGGATGGTCAGCGGCTGCGATCGTTCCGGGCCCGTTCCGTTATGGGATGCATGCATGCTTAATCTGCGTGGCGCACCGGTCACGCATTACATGGGCCGCTCCGCATTGATGGCAGAGATTGAGGGGCGCTGGAGATTCAGCAAACGCTGGGGCGCTGTCGCGTTCACCGGCGCCGGCCAGGTCAGAGAGACCCTGGTCACCGAGCGAGAAGGCGATGTTGTGCAGAATTATGGAGTAGGAATTCGCTTCATGGTCTCTACCGCGCAACGCATCAATGTTCGATTGGACTATGGAAGGACCGGCGATGACAGCGCTGTGATACTGTCCGTCGGCGAGGCATTTTGACAGCGCCAGTTGTTTTGGAGCGCAATCGTCTCACCGTCTTGTGGCGCCCCCGTCGCACCTCGACCTCATTGCACAAGGTGCTGTCCGTGGCGGCGGAGAGGCTTGCGATTCCGGCCACGGGTCGTCAAACTCGGGCGATGAACTCACCGTCAGAAGAATCACCGGCGCCATCGACAGGATTCGGGTCACTCGCCTGGCTGCGTCCCGTAACGGGCAAACGCCATGACCGCTAAGGCCACGCAGCGCGCATTCTTCAGCATTCTGCTGCTGATCGTCACGCTCGCTTTCTTCTGGCTGATTGGCGATTTCATTCAGCCGATCTTCTGGGCGACTGTGCTCGGGATCGTTTTCTTCCCGGCCTACAACTCCATCAAGGGTCGGTTGGGAGGACGCGAGACCGTCGCATCTGGCGTGACGCTCGTCGTCGTTTTGCTTGTCGCGATTATCCCCATTACGTGGATCGTTTCGGTCGTCGCCAGCCAGGCCGCCGGGTTGTACGCAAATATCCGCAGCGGCGAAATCGATGTCGGCGCCGTTTTCGACTGGTTCAATGCGAAACTTCCCGTCGTGGTGTCATGGCTCGAATCGATAGGCATTGACGCCGAGAAAATGCGTGCCATGGCATCGTCGTTCGGCCTGCGGGTGAGCCAGTTCCTGGCCAACATCCTGGTGGGCTTTGGCCAGAACATCGTGCGGTTCTCGCTCATGTTCACGCTGATGCTCTACATCCTGTTTTTCGTGTTCCGTGACGGCCGACGCATTCTCGACGCAGCGATCCTGGCCGTTCCGCTCGACGAAGACAAGAAGCAGGAGTTGCTCATGCGCTTTGCCGAGGTTTCACGTGCGACGATAAAGGGCACAGCCATCATCGGCGTCGTCCAGGGAGCGATCGGCGGCATCGCCTTCGCGGCGCTGGGCATTCCCTCGGCGATACTCTGGGGTGTGCTCATGGTGCTCCTGAGCGTCGTGCCCGCCGTTGGCCCAGCCCTGGTGTGGATGCCGGCCACTCTTTACTTTTTCGCAGTCGGGCAGTATGTCCAGGGTGCCATCCTGCTCATTGTCGGCGGTGTTTTCATCAGCTTGGCGGACAACGTGCTGCGCCCGGTTCTTGTCGGCCGCGACACGCGTATGCCCGACTACCTGGTGCTCGTTTCTACCCTCGGGGGGCTCCTCCTGTTCGGGCTCGCCGGTGTAGTCATCGGCCCGATCATTGCTGCCTTGTTCATCTCTGTCTGGGGCATGGCGGCGAAGGAATACGGAGAATGAAATGTCGAGAGTGAATAAGCACCCAGAAAAAAGAAACGACGGGCACTCATCGGTGACACTGGCGCTGGTGCTGGCCGGATTGATGGCGTTCGTGCTCCAGGCCTGTGACACCGATGTCGAACCGAATTGCCAGGCAACCAACGCACCCACTGCCAATTGCCCTGAACCTGGAGCGGTCGACGACCCCTTCATTACGGAACTGGCGAAACGACGCCAGTGGTACGATTCCCGGGAACTCGGAGAGGTCGGAATCGAACCCGCCGAAGTGGCACGCACGTTCGATATGCCAGTCAGTAACGCGGTCGGGAAGGTGATTCCTCCCACGGACGACGGCTCCCAGGATTCGCTCGCGCTGAAGATCTGGATGATCGAGCAGGCGCGCCATACGGTGGATGCTATCTATTACATCTACCATGA
>JAZBPJ010000033.1:0-6896 GCA_036351575.1 Lysobacterales bacterium
AAATTGACAATCACATCCATAAGTCAGTCCTCCAGCAAAAATATCGTCGGTTCAGACGACCGCAAGCCCGTGAATGCAGTCCCGGGCATCGTCGCTGTGAAAATAGGCGTCTACCAGCCGGCCACTGTTGCGGTCGATGCAAAAAATGGTCGCCGGCGAGAAGCCCGCAAAGATATAGTCCCCGTGCAGAGCCAATCCTCTCAAGTAAAGCGGCCTTGCCGTTGCCTTGCGGCGCCGGCTGAAAAAACCGGCGCCGGTCTCGCGCAGCGCCCGGGCGGCGCTGCGCAGCAGCAGCGGCTTGATACCGGGCATTTTTCGAATATCGTAGGCCCGTATCTGCCGTCCGCTTTCCAGTTCGTATTTCCTGACGACCGTGCGGCGCGTGTCGTTGATCCAGGCGATGCCCGGCTCTTCGATGAGCAGGTTGTGGGCGTGTTTGAGCTTTTCATCCCGGATCACGATCGTTCCGCGGTCAAGGTTCGCCACGACGCACTTGGAATGAAACAGTGCGTACGTTTCGCCGCGAAATTCGCTTACGGCGTTCAAGTGCAGGTGCGAAGGCCCTCTGAAGCTTTCGTTGGCGAGAAAAGCGGCCCGGTTGTCGGCGTTCTTGTCCACGGGCAGGGGAGCAACGTTCAGTTCGTCCTGAAACGCCTTCATTTCGCGGGGCCAGTAATCGGCCTCCCGGCTGCCGTCCTGCAGCCGGTATCGGATCACCGCATCCAGCGTGGTCGAAGTGACCAGGACCGACTCACCCGCCACCTGGATTTCATGCAGGCCGACCATCAGGCCGTCCGACATTCGGCGCAGGGGATTCAGGTCGCGGTCAAAAAAATGCAGCGTGTGATAGTCCGCCGCGATCACCTCGCCGTCCTGCACCTGGATACCCCGGCAGCCACGCACGTTGCCGCGCTCGTTCGGGTCATGGTCCAGCGCCGGGTCGGAAGGCACGATGGGAACTTCGGCGAGTACACGCTTGCTGCCCCAGTCCAGCCGCACCAGGCTGCCTCCCTGCCGGACCGGGGCGGCGCGTATGACAGTACCGAAATAGACATCCATGGCCGAATCTACACTTGCCGGAAAGGCGGCGCGGACCGGACTCGCCCCGGTAAGGGGACTGGTGCTTCGGTGCGGCTTGTTCCGGCAAAAAAATTCATCGGTGAACTATAACAATTCAACCGGGATCGCACACGTGCCGGCCATGAGGTGGTAATCTGCGCCGGGTGGATATCCTGGACTGTATTCGAAAACCGTTCGGACTGGGCCCGAAAGCGACCATTTCGCCGCTGGGAAACGGCCACATCAACGAAACGCGCCTGGTTCGGGACGGGAGTCGGCGCCTGGTGGCTCAACGAATCAATACGACCGTTTTTTCCAGGCCGTCAAAACTGGTTGAAAATGCGCGATTGATCGAATCCCACCTGGCGGCTGTTCCCGGTGCCCCGCGCGTGGTTCGACACCTTTCCGGCAACGATGGCTCCTTCCTCTTCGGCCCGCAAGGCAATGTGCGCGTATTGGAATACATTCCCGGCACGCGCTGCCTCGAGGTGCTTGAAAACCCGGAGCAAGCCAGGCGGGCAGCGGTCAGTTTCGGCAGTTTTTCCCGCTGCATGCAGGGTATCGACCCGGAGGATCTCGATATCGTGATACCGGACTTTCATGGTCCCGCGATCCGCTGGGGCCAGTTCATCGCCACGCTTGACCGTGACCGCGCCGGCCGCAGCGGCGACTGCCCCGAGGAAGTCGCATTTGCACTCGATCACGAACGCGATGTCCTGGGCTGGCAGGAACTGATGGGTGGTCTGCCGCTTCGAATTTGTCACAACGACTGTAAAATCAATAACCTGCTGGTGCACCGGGACAGTGGGGAATCCATTGCGATCATCGACCTGGATACCTGTATGCCGGGCCGGGTTTTGACCGATTTCGGCGATCTCGTGCGCTCCTGCAGCAGTCCCGAACCGGAGGATTCCACCCGGCTGGATAGGATAACGGCTCGCCCCCCGGTTTACCGCGCCCTGCTGGAGGGTTACCTGGAAGGATGGCAGGGTGGCCTGGAGAAAGATGAAAGGGACTCGCTGCTGCAGGGTGCATTGATGATGTGTTTCATTCTCGGGCTGAGATTCCTGGGTGATTTCATTGACGGCGACCGGTATTTTTCGGTGGCGCGTCCGCAACACAACCTGGAGCGGGCGCGTAACCAGTTCCAACTGTTCCGCAGTCTGGTGAAGCAACAGAAAATGTTCGCCGGCCTGGCCTGAACCCGGCCGAATATTCAGACCAGGGCCATGAGCTTGCCGATCAGGAGTTCCGCGTCCAGCAGGGGGGCGCTTTGACTTGTAACCATCGGCGTATCGATGAGCTGTACTCCCAGGCGGTGAAGCCGTTCCTGTGACAACGTTCCCGGGTAGTGTCCGTTTTTGCTGTCGACCAGCACATGATTCAGCAGGCGCCCTGTTGTGTTTGCAAGACCGGCGTCGTCTTCCAGCACACTCAAGAGTCGGCGGGTGGCCTCGAACAGGCTGAGGCCCAGTGCTTCCGGGTCATGCCCCAGGTTGGGAACATAGACTTTCGCGCATTTCGCGTTCGCCACCGCTTTGCCCACGCCGGAAGGAAGCAGGTTGGCCATCAGGCTGGTGTAGAAACTCCCCATCGGAAAGCAGATCAGGTCTGCTTCCTCGATCAGTTTTTCGACGGACGCCCGGATGCGAGTGGTCACCGGGTCGGGACAGTCGGCGTCAGAGGTGAGCCACATCCTTTTGATCGGTGAAGTGATGGCGCGGGTTTCCTTCCCGGTGATCCGGTGCTGACCAATAAGCAGCGTGCCGTCTTCCAGTTCGGCGGCGAGGTGCAGGTTGTCCTGCACGATCGGCATAACGGTGCCCCGGCTGCCGATGAGCCTTGAAAAGCGCGTGAGAGCCGCTTTCAGGTGCCGACCGTTTTCAAGATAGTCGCCTGCGATCAGCAGATTTCCGATACTGGCGCCCCGCAGGTCGAAGTCTCCCGGCAATTTTGCCTCAAGATGACTCAAGAGTCGGCATATGACTTCTGTATCCTGCAGCGGAAGCCCGGACATCAGCCGGTGCCGTCCGCTGCACAGATCGCTCAATTGCCTGCGAAGGTCCGCGTTGCATGCCGTTGCATCCAGGCGGTGGACCAGCAATCTGAAAATTTCCGGCCGCCCGGAAATGGCAGGGTCAGCCAGCGCCACCAGGCGGTTCCTCAGGTCGCCGACCGCCGGCATGTGAAAAGCCTTGCGAATCGACGCAGAGCTGCCTCCGGAATCGAAAGGGGTGATCAGGTGGATGGAATTGCGGGTATGCCGCAGCAGGTGACGGGAAAGTCCGCGCAGTGCGGTGCCGCCGGAGAAAAACAATATTGCCGGACCCGCTTCGGCCGCTGTGCTGTCCGGGGCCGGGTTCTTGCCGGTTTTTCGTTTCAGACGGGCGTTGTCCTGGACGGGTTCAGACATTTGTTCGGCAGACTACTCTCATGGCCGTGGGGCTGGCAAGAGCCGGTGCGCCTGCCAGGAACAATTTCACTGCATGTTGACCTGCGCCGCTTTCGCCAGCCGGGCAACAGCCTAGAATGATCCGGAATCACCCCGGAGAAAGTCCGATGCATTACCGCGTATTTTTCCTGTCAGCCTTGTTTTTTCTGCTCGTATCCGCCGTGCCGGCAAATGCCTGCACGATTATCGCGGCCGGAAAGAACGCCACTGCCGATGGATCCGTCATCGTTTCCCAGACCGATACCGGGCAGGACTCGCGGATTTACGTCGTTCCCGGCCGGACGTTCGAGCCCGGTTCGAAAGCGCCGGTTTACTTCGGAATCCAGGACGCGAACAACGACTTGCGGGATGATGGGGAGGTTCTCGGATACATTCCCCAGGCCGAGCGAACCCATAGCTATTTTCACACGGCTTACTCGCACATCAACGAGCACCAGCTGGCCATTGCCGAGAGCACGACGGATCAGCGCGAAGAGCTGAAGGCGACGCGCGAGACCGGCGGTCAGATCATGACCATCGAGCAGGCCATGGCATTCGCGCTGCAGCGTCATGAAAAAGCCCGGGATGCCGCGCGCTTCATCGGTGAGCTGATGACGACTTACGGTTTCCTGCCCTCGAGCGGTGACGGTTCCGAAGCCCTCGTGATCGGTGACCCGGAAGAAGCCTGGGTATTCGAGGTCTTCGGCGTCGGCCCCGGCTGGGTGCCGGATAGCGGCAAACCTGGAGCGATCTGGGCGGCCCAGCGTATTCCGGACGACCACGCCGTGATGATTCCGAACTACAGCATCATCAAGCAGATCGATCCGGCGGACACCGAAAATTTCATGGTGTCTGACAACTACCTGCAGGAGGCGATCGACCGCGGATTTTACGATCCCGAGTCGGGTCTTCCTTTCATTTGGCAGGATGCCTACAGCCCGCTGACGGCCGAGTGGGCGACGGGGCGTTTCTGGCTGTTCCACGACACGTTCGCGCCAAAGCTGCGCGATTGGCCGGACCGCCACCTCGAAGGAGATCTTTACAAGGGCCTGAACCAGTACTTCCAGACCGTCGAACCCTTGTCGATCTACCCGTTTTCCATCCAGCCTGAAAAACTGATTTCAGTGCATGACGTGATGGCATTCCAGCGTTCCGTGTTCGAGGGAACGATCTACGACATGACATCCCAGCCGCAATGGCTGGTGCCGGGCAGGGACGAAGAGGGCAATTTCAGTGGTGAATTTGTCCGCAGCCCGTTGACCACGCCGTTTCCCGGCCGGGACCTGCGTGAACTGCTGAAGCTCACGTACCGGCGCCCGGTGGCGCGGCACCGCGGTCACTCGGGCATGATCGCCCAGCTCCGCGGCTGGTTGCCGAACCCGGTCGGCGGTGTTTACTGGATCTTCGTCGACAATCCGTACGTCGGTCCCTATGTCCCGATGTACGCGGGCAACCTGTCGACCCACGAGTCCTACCAGCTTTACGATCCCGAGCAGTACGACGAACGTTCGGCGCGCTGGGCCTACGATTTCGTGGATAACCTGCTGAACCTGAAATTCCAGCAGGCCATAGAGGACGTGCGTGCCGTGCGAGGGCCGTTCGAGCAGGCGATGTTCGATCGCCAGGACGAAATAGAGCGCGAGGCGCTCGCGCTGCTAAAGCAGGACCCGCAAAAAGCGAGGGAGTTTCTTACCGCTTATTCAAACGGCCTGATGGAGCAGGCGACCGCGCTCTATCTGCAGCTGCGGAATGAGCTGATCGTGAAATACACGAACAACAGGGAATGAGTTTCACGGTTCGATCGTCAGGGTCGTTCCGGGCTGGATGAGAAGATATCGGATTTGACTGTGCCGGCGACCGTCGTTCCGCTTTGGCGCGCAATGTTATATCATGTAGTTCTAATATAAACCGGAGCCAATGATCATGTCCCTTGAAAAAACCGTGGAAGCCTTCGCCGGCGTGATGGTGCTGCTGTCCGTCGCCCTGACCGTCTGGGTCCATCCCTATTTCGTCTGGTTTACCGTGTTTATCGGCGTGAACCTGTTCCAGCAGTCGTTCACCGGGTTCTGCCCTGCGGCGAAGGTGTTTCGCGCCATGGGCGTGAAATCAGAGAAAGAACTGGCGCAGGGACAGTGATCGCCCCCGCGCCATGATGGTATCGGTCAGCCGGCCTTGATGGTCTCGAGACCGTGCCCGTTGGGGCCGGTTTCCTCGCGGCGCAGCAGCACGGCGAATAATAGTCCCAGGAAGCCGAGCACGGAGAAAATCCAGAGCATCGGCACGTAACCGTCCGGGTTGCCCGCGCTGGCCTGGTTGACGTCGTTGGTGCGGCCGATCAGCCAGTTCATGCCGGCCACGCCGAGCTGCTGGATCAGGAACATCACGGCGTACGCCGTACCCAGCCGGCGCTCTTCGACGATATATGCCACCGACGGCCACATCACGGCGGGGATCAGCGAGAAAGCGATGCCCATCATGATCACGGGCAGGGTCAACGGCACGACCTGGTAGGCCATCATCAGGTAGACCGGCATCAGCATGATCGCGCCGAAAATCATGAACAGGGCGCGCTTGCCCAGCTTGTCGCACATCAGGCCGAATATCGGCGTGGCGATCATCGCGGCCAGCGGCAGCACGCTGTTGAACTGGCCCGCGACGTCACGCGTCAGCTCCCAGGCCTCAATGAAGTACTTGATGGAAAAACTGCGGAACGGGAAGATCGCCGAGTAGAACGTCACGCACAGCAGCGTAATCAGCCAGAACGATTTGCTGAAGGTAAACAGGTCGCTGATGACCAGCTTGTCGGTGGAGGCGGCCTGGCCCAGCGTGTACTTGCGCTTGGCGGCAAACTCGAGCAAACCGTAAACGATCGCCCCGACCAGGCAGAACAGGCCGATGACCGCGGCCACCATCAACGGCGGCTGCCAACCGCCCTCGTAGGCCGCACCGGCCCAGGTCGGTGACAGGTCGGCCGCGTAGGACCCCAGCCTGGCGATGGTCAGGTTGACGCCGAAAGCGAAAGCCAGTTCCTTGCCCTTGAACCACTTGGCCAGCGCGCAGGTGATCGCGACGATCAGGGGTTCGGCGCCTACGCCGAGCAGGAAGCGCGCGGTCAGCATGACCCACAGCTCCGCGCTTACGGCATTCAGAATACCCGCCGCGGCGCAGATGCCGCCGAACAGGATGGTGGATTTCACCGTTCCCCAGCGGTCGACGAGCATGCCGCCGACCAGCAGAACCAGTACGGCCGCAACCGAGTAGACCGAGTAGAGGCTGCCGATGTTTTCGTCGCTGAAACCGAGGTCGGACTTGAGGATGTCTGCGATCGGCGCGATGGAATCATAGATATAGTAATTGCCGAACATGGCCAGGCTGATCACGGTCAGCACCAGCCAGCGGTAGGCGG
>JAZBPJ010000034.1:0-10647 GCA_036351575.1 Lysobacterales bacterium
GTCGGTGTTGGAAGGGTCCTCCAGCCATTCGACTTGCCGGTCCTCCAGGAAGGACTCGAGCTCGGCCCGGTGCACGTCCAGCAGCGGGCGTGCGACCCATCCCCGGGCCAGCCTGCGCACGACCGGGATGCCCGCCAGGCCCTCGATGCCGCTGCCGCGCATCAGGTTCAGAAACAGCGTTTCGGCCTGGTCTTCGGCATGGTGAGCGGTCAGGTACATTTCCCTCTCGCCAAGCAGTTCGGCCACCGCGCGGTAGCGACAGTTCCGCGCTTCTTCCTCGAGGCTGCGGCGGCTGCCGCTGCGAACGTCGAGGCGTTGGCTGTGATACGGAATGTCCCGTTCCTCGCAGAATGCGCGGCAGCGGGCCTGCCAGTCCTTCGAGTCCTGCTGCAGGCCGTGGTCGAAGTGCACGGCGCGCAGGGGTGCGTCAATCCGTTCCCGCAGTTCCCACATGGCCTGAAGCAGCGCGGTGGAATCGGCGCCGCCGCTGAAACCGACCCAGTAGGCCCCGGGCGGCGGCAGGCGGCCCAGGCGATCCAGCAGCGATTCACCGGAAAAGCGGAAGCGGCGTTCGACCATGTTCTGCAGCCGGCGTCAGTCCTGGAATTCACCCAGGGAGAGCAGGTGCCGGTAGCGTTTTTCCACGCGTTCTTCGCTGGTCATCGTTTCCAGTTCCTGGATCTGGCGCTCGATGCAGTCCGCGATGCGTTCGGCTACCTCTTCGGGCGCCTTGTGCGCCCCGCCGAGCGGCTCGGGAATGACCTCGTCCACGAGGCCGAGCTTCTTGAGCCGCCCGGACGTGATGCCCAGCGCCGAGGCAGCTTCTTCCGCGTTGGCCGCATCGTTATAGAGAATGGACGCGCAGCCTTCGGGCGAGATGACGGAATAGGTGCTGTATTCAAGGATGTTGACGCGGTCGCCGACGCCGATTGCCAGCGCGCCGCCGGAACCGCCTTCGCCGATCACCGTGCAGATAATCGGCACCGGAAGCCGCGCCATGGTCTGCAGGTTGCGCGCGATGGCCTCGGATTGTCCGCGCTCCTCGGCGCCGACACCCGGGTATGCGCCCGGCGTATCGATGAACGTGATGAGCGGCAGGTGGAAACGGGCCGCCATTTTCATCAAGCGGCGCGCCTTGCGGTATCCCTCCGGGCGGGGCATGCCGAAATTGCGAAATATCTTGGCCTTGGTGTCGCGGCCTTTTTGCTGCCCGATAAGCACCACCGCCCGGCCGCGAAAACGCCCCAGCCCGCCGACGATGGCATGGTCGTCGGCAAAAGCCCGGTCGCCGTGCAATTCGTGGAATTCGTCGAAAATCATGCCGACGTAGTCCAGCGTGTAGGGACGGAGCGGATGCCGGCTGAGTTGACAGATCTGCCAGGGCGTCAGGTCTTTGAAGATGGACTTGATCTGCTGCCGCATCTTGTTCTGAAGGCGCTGGATTTCCTCGTCGAGATTGATCGCGTTGTCCGAGCCGACGTTTTTCAGTTCGTCGATCTTGGCCTGCAGTTCCGCGATGGGTTGTTCGAAGTCGAGGTAGTTGGAGTTCATGCGACTGCTCAAATCGAAAGAGGGTGCATTATAGCCTGAAGGCTGCAGGCGTGATCAGCCCCGGCGTCACTGCTGCGCCGGAACCGGGCCCTCGGTCCGGCGCGGAACCCGGTTTATGTCCCAGGCCTGCAGCGCCCAGTTCCACAGTTCCTCGAGCGGCAGGTCGCCGGGTGCGTCATGGCCCAGAAAACGCAGCGCAAGGGCCAGGGCCCGTGCACGGCCCATCCGCCCAATGGGGTCCGAATCGTAGCGCTTGCCCAGTTTTTTCCGCTCCTCGTTCACCGCGACAGCATGGTGCGCGTATTCCGGAATCTCGAAGCCGAGGCAGCGTGCGACATGCACCTGGCGCGCGGTGGAACCGAGCAGGTCGCAGCCGCGCACCACCTCGGTGACGCCCTGGCAGGCGTCGTCGGCGACCACGGCAAGCTGGTAGGCCGGCAGGCCGTCTGCCCGCCAGATCACGAAATCACCGGTCGTTTTTCGCAGGTCTTCGGAAACCGGTCCCTGGATGAGATCGTGAAATCTCACCGGCCCGGCGTTGACGCGCAAGCGCACGGCGCGCGCTTGCCTGCCGGGCGGCAGCCCCTGTGCGCAGGTGCCGGGATAGACCCCCGATGGCGGCAGGTCACGCCGGCTGCAGCCGCACCAGTACGCTTTGTCCTCTGCCAGCAGGCGGTCGACCAGCGCGCGGTGTGCAGCGCGCCGCGTGCTCTGAAACAGCACGGCTTCGTCCGAACGAAGACCGAAATCTTCCAGTGTTTTGAGAATCTGTTCAGCACTGCCGGCGACCTCGCGCGGCGGATCGATGTTTTCCACGCGGACCAGCCAGCGGCCGCCGGCGGATTTTGCCTGCAGGTAACTGGCGGCCGCGGCGATCAGCGAGCCGAAGTGCAGTTGCCCGGTGGGCGAGGGTGCAAATCTACCGGTTACTTTCCTCAAACCCGGGCGAAATCAGCTGGCGACGACCTGTGACGACTCTTCAAGGAACGCGCCGGAGATCAGTTTTACGCCGCATTGCCACAGCACCGCGAGGCCGGTGGTATCTGCGACGTTCTCAGCGATGACATCGGCGCCGTGTTCCCTGGCCGCGCCGACGATCTTTTTGATCGCCTCCGGTTTTGACGAATCGCTTGCCAGGTCGGCAATGAGTGAATGGTGCAGTTTGATATGCGATACATCCAGGTGCTCGAGCAGCTGGCGTGCTTTCGGGTCGCCCCTGAAATCGCACAGGGAAAGACGGCAGCCCAGCGGCGCCAGCGACTGCATCAGGGCCTGCACCGGCCGCAGGTTGTCATGCGCGGCGCCGGCTGCGACCTGGACGATGATGCGATTGCCCTCGACAGGCGCGCCCCTGATCTGCGCGACGAACCATTCCTGGAAACCGTAATCCATGACCGAATTTTCACTCAGGTTCAGGATCTGCGGTTCGTCGCTTTCGACCAGGTTCCGAAGAAGATTGGGAATGACTTCACGGTCGATGGATTCGCCCAGGTCGTTGTGCTCAGCGGCCACTCTGAACCGGGAGAAGGCGTAATCGCCTTCCTCGCCGCGCATGTAGGGAATATTCTCCATCAGTTTGCCGCCTTCCCCGTCAAGGTCGACGATGGGCTGCTGGACAACGTAAAAATCGTTGTTGCCAAGCGCGCGGCGGATTCGCTCGACCCACTCGGTTTCGCCCTCGGGACTCTCGACCGCGGTCAGCTGAGGGCGGAAGAACTCACAGCAGTCACCGGCGGCAGCTGCTTTTGACTGGACCTGCTTCGCATGCGACAGAATGGCGCGGGGTTCCTTCATCAACCGGTTGATCTGGCATGCGCCGATGCTGCAGGTGCTGGAAATCGAGCGCTCCTCCATCTCGAACACGTGTCCGCGACAGTTCTGCAGGATCGTATCGGCCAGGGACTCCATATCCGAGGCGACCGGCCTGCGGGCAAGCACCGCGAAACCGCCATCGCCGATGCGGGCCGGCAAGTCCCGGCTTTCCAGGCTGTAGCGGATGACATCGGCGAAACTGCAGAGATAGGCTTCCAGCGCGCTGTCATCCATATCTTCCTGCAGCGCTTCAAAGCCGTCGGGTTCGATATAGAGCACCGCCGCTGCAGCTTCCTGGGAGTCGGACGAAACCCAGGATTCGACCGCTTCCATGAATGCCTTGCGATTGGCCATTCGTGTCACGGGGTCGGTGGAACGCAGGCGTTCGAGTTCCGAAGCGAGCTCGGCGGCTTCATCCTTGCGCTGAATCATCAGCTGGGTGCAGTCTTCGCCGTCGAAGCGCGCCGGCGAAAAATGAATCGTTGCTTCGAATGAACTGCCGTCAGGCCGGTTGACCTGCACTTCCGGGGCGGTCTCGGGGAACACGCCGCGGCCGAGGTCTTTCAGCAGCGCCTTGAGGTTCTGCTCTTCTGACTTGGGCTCGATCAGTTCGAGCAGTGAAAGGGCCATTGTCTGGTCCGTGCTGTCCAGGTGCAGGGCTTCGAGATAGGCACGGTTCGCGTAGACGTGCAGGCCCTCGTGGATATAGGCAATCGGGTCACGGGAACTGTCGAGCAGCAGGTTGTAGCGGTGCTCGAGCTCGTTGAAATAAGTCTGGCGCGTGACGAAAAGACGCTCGTTTTCTGCCCGGCCCACGAGCCTGCGGACGGTATCCTCCAGCAGGCCGCCGGAGCCCGAGTGAACGACGAAACACGCCGTGTTTTCCAGTGATTGTGGCAGGGAGGCGTTTTCCAGCACGTCGGTGTAGAGGGCCAGCGGCACATTGTTTGCCGCGGCCAGGCCGGCCAGTTCTTCCAGCGGGCAGAATTCGTCATCTCCGCCGGTATGAATCGCCAGGACCGGATCGTCGTTATCCAGGATCCGTTTCGCGGCAGCCGGCGAGTCCGCATGGATCACATGCACATTGATTCCGGCGTTGCGGAGCAGGGAGTTGATGTGTTCGGCGGAATCGGGTGATCGATCCACGACTAAAAGGTTGGCGCTGATCATTTGTAAGCGGCCTCCCTGCCCGTCACTGTCCTGGTGTATGTCTTCAATGCTGTTCAGCCGGGAAATTCATCAGTCATGGTTTCCGTCGCAAGGGCGGGAGAACGACTGTACTCGAGCCCGATTATTGCGCAAGAGTACCGCAAAACACAGCAGGGGTCAGCCTTCATGGAGTATCGGGTGGGATCGCGCTAGAATTCAGGTTTTGGTTTCCGGAGGCCTCGATGGCCAGTTACAGCACCAATGAATTTCGCGGTGGTCTCAAGATCATTCTTGATGGCGAGCCGTTCACGATCGTCGAAAACGAATTCGTCAAGCCGGGCAAGGGGCAGGCTTTCAACCGGGTGCGCCTGCGCAATCTCAAGACCGGTCGCGTGATCGAACGCACCTTCCGCTCGGGTGAATCGGTCGAGGCTGCCGACATTTTTGAAATGGAAGTCCAGTACCTCTACAGCGACGGCGACTTCTGGCATTTCATGCACCCTGAATCCTTCGAGCAGTACGCTGTTTCCGAGGAAGCGATGGGTGACGGTGTGAAATGGCTCAAGGACGGCGATGTCTGCCAGATCATGCTCTACAACGGCGAACCGCTGAGCGTGACGCCCCCGAACTTTACCGAGCTGAAGATCGTGGACACGGACCCCGGTCTGCGCGGTGACACCTCGGGCGGCGGCGGCAAGCCGGCAACGCTGGAAACCGGTGCGGTCGTGCGCGTTCCCTTGTTCGTGGACAACGGCGAAGTGATCCGCGTCGACACGCGCAGCGGCGAATACGTCTCGCGCGTGAAGGGCTGACCCGGTCGCGATGGCATCGCCCCGTTCGTCGCAGGACGGCGTCAGGCTGCTGAACGCGGCGTACGTCGTCCCGGTCCGTCCGCGCGGCGCCGTGCTGGAAAACCACGCGGTCGCCGTGTCCGGCAAGCGGATCCTGGATGTGCTGCCTGCAGAGCAAGCGCGCTCGCGCTGGCCGCATGCCGAACGGGTCGAATTGCCGACCCACGTTTTGCTGCCGGGTTTCGTCAACGCGCATACGCACGCATCGATGACCCTGCTGCGCGGCTACGCGGATGACATGGGGCTGACGAAGTGGCTGCAGGAACACATCTGGCCGGCGGAGCTGGCTTTCGTCGGTCCCGGATTCGTGGCCGATGGCACGCGCCTGGCGATTGCCGAGATGTTCCGTTCGGGAACGACCTGTTTCAACGATATGTATTTCTTCCAGGACGAGACCATCGAAGCCTGTCTGGCGGCCGGCATGCGCGTCTGCTCGGGCATCACGGTCATCGAGATGGCCTCGGCCTGGGCATCCGGCGTCACGGAATACCTGGACAAAGGACTGGCGCTGCTCGATCGTTACAGCGGGAACCCCCTGGTCAGTTTCGCGCTGGCCCCGCACTCGCCGTACACTGTCTCCGATGAGTCCATGCAGCGCGTGGCAAAACTCTCCGCCGAGCACGATATCCCCGTGCACATGCACCTGCTGGAAACTGCCTGGGAGATTCAGCAGTCCCTGGAACAGCACGGCAAGAGGCCGCTCAGGAGGCTGGAAAAACTCGGCATGCTCAACCAGCGACTGGTCGCCGTTCACATGACGCAGATCGACGGCGACGACATCGCCCGGTTCGCGGACAGCGGCGCAAGCATCGTGCACTGTCCGCAATCCAACCTGAAGCTGGCCAGTGGATTCTGCCCGGTTGCAAGGCTGGCCGGGGCAGGCGTCAACGTGGCGGTCGGAACCGACGGGGCCGCGGCCAACAACGACCTCGACATGCTGGACGAAATCCAGACCGCGGCCTTGCTGGCCAAGGGTGTCGCCGGCGACGCCAGTGCCGTCGATGCCTTCAGCGCCCTGGAGATGGGCACGCTCAACGGGGCGGCTGCGCTGGGCATCGGTGACCGGATCGGCAGTATCGAGCCGGGCAAGCAAGCGGACCTGTGCGCGCTGGACCTTGAACAGCCCGAGACCCAGCCCCTGCATAACGTGGTCTCACAGTTGATATACGCCGCCTCCGCCCGCCAGGTCAGTGATGTCTGGGTTGCCGGCCGCCGGGTGCTCGAAAACGGGGAGCTGACGACGCTGGACGTGGGCGGCACCATGCAGGCGGCTGCCGAGTGGCAGCAGAAACTCCAGGATTTTGCATCCAGCAAAGCGACGGGAACCGGACGATGACGAAAAACGCCGAACAGAACATCGATCACGCCGAGCGTGAAAAATTCGACGCGATCGCATCCGGGTGGTGGGATCCGGAAGGGCCTTTCCGGCCGCTCCACGACCTCAACCCGGCGCGACTGCGCTTTGTCAGCGACCGGGCCGAACTGAAGGACGCCAGGGCCGTGGACGTCGGTTGTGGCGGCGGTATCCTGGCCGAGGGGCTGGCTGCAAAAGGCGCGGCGGTAACGGGTATCGATGTCGCTGCTCGCGTGCTTGCCACCGCCCGGCTGCACTTGCACGAGTCCGGGCACGAAATCGACTACCGGGAAATCACCGTCGAGGAACTCGCGCGCGAGCAGCCTGAATCGTTCGATGTGCTGACGTGCATGGAAATGCTCGAGCACGTGCCCGACCCGGCCTCGGTCATCGATGCGACGGCGCGCCTGCTGAAACCGGGCGGCCACGGCTTTTATTCCACCTTGAACCGGACGCCGCTGGCCTTTGCGCTGGGCATTGTCGGGGCCGAGCATATCGCACGGCTGCTGCCGCGCGGCACGCACCGCTACGACCGCTTCATCCGTCCTTCTGAACTGAGCCGCTGGCTGCGCGCGGCAGGGCTCGTCGTAAAGGACATTTCCGGCCTGCATTACAACCCGCTCAGCCGCAGCGTGCGCCTGGGCGGCAACGTGCAGGTCAATTACCTGGTGCACGCTTTCAAGCCGGCTGAATGACCGGGGAGGCCGAAAACCGGCAGTTCTGCTGGCAACAGGTGCAGGCTGCGGACGGGCTGTTTCGTATTTCACTCGTTTTTTCGGGCAGTGAGGCTGCGCAGCGGCTGCTGCCGCTGCACGCCATGTTCGCCGCGATCGAGCGGCTCGTTGCAACGGTCAGCGATGAAGACGTTGCGCTGCGCAAGCTGGCGTGGTGGCGGGATGCTTTGCTGGGTGACGAGCCCGGCGGCGCGGCGCATCCGGTCATCGCCGAGCTGAATCGAAGCGGTGCGGCACGGCGTTTGTCTGCGGATATGACCGAGCGCCTGGTTGAAAACGCGCGCGCCCGGATCGAGGCGGTCGCGCCGCGTGACCTGGCTACATTCAAAAACCGGTGTGCCGAGGCCGGTGCGCTATCTGCCGAACTGGAGTTCGCTGTTTGTGATGTCCCGCAGCCGGCCTCGTGGGTAGCCGGCGTCAACGCCTGGCAGCGCGGACTGGTTCAGTTGGCGAGGGAAAGCACCACCCCCGAAGCGCAGCGTCCGTTCTGGTGGATTCCGCTCGATCTGCTGGCACGCCACGGCCTGTCCAGGGCGGACCTGATGCTTGATGAGAACCGGGCTGCGGCACAAAGACTTTGTTCCGAATTCCTGGCAGAAAATGACGGAAAAATATTGTCGGAAAAAGACGATAAAACAGATATATCAGATATAAAACAAGATATTAAGAGATTTATAGCAAGTCAATCCATGCTGGATACAAGACTTCAATTCATGAATAAAAGTTCACCTGATCTATGGTGGGGCAAGCTGAACAGACCGCGGCCTGGCGATGTGTTCCGGTGCTGGCGCGCGGTCCGGCGGTTCAATCGTCGGAAATGAAATCCGGCCCTTTGCCGGTCGTTTTTTCGTACACCCCTTTCTCGACTTTCCGGTACTGCGTGAAGCCATGCTTCTCGATGTTCGACTCGCTGAGAGAAGGCGTTGAAGTGGCCAGGTTGGGTGCGGAAATCTTGCGCTTTACCGGCGCACCGCATTTTGGGCAGGACGTAAGGGGCGGTTCGCTCAGTTTTCGCAACAGATCGAACCCCCCGCGGCAGAATGCGCAGTGATTGTCGCCGGCCGGTTCGTATTCGTAAATGGGCACCGTGTGTTGTCTCCGAAGCGGACTGAACTCCGGCTCATTCTAACCGCGGATCATTTCAATTCAATGCGGAAGCGCAAAAGGCTAAACTGCCGCACATGCAATTGAGTACATGCGGAGCGATAGATGCCTGACAAAACCGCGATCGTGACCGGCGCGGCAGGAAGCCTGGGCGGCGAACTGTCGAAGATACTGGTCGAAAAAGGCTGGAATGTGATCATGGTCGACAGCAACCGGGCCGGCCTGATGCGCGTGTATGACCGCATCGGCGAGGACGGGCCGGGCGCTCCCGTGCTGCACCCCATGGATCTTGCCGCCGCCGACCCGGCTGCTTTTGAGGAACTGCTGGAGAACGTGCAGGCCCAGTTCAGGCGGCTGGATGCCCTGGTGCACTGTGCGGCCCACTTCGAGAGCCTGACTCCATCGGAGCATATCCCGCCGGAAGACTGGCTTCTCTCCGTTCAGGCCAATCTGAATGCCCCGTGGCTACTGAGCGCAATGGCGCTGGCGCCGCTGCGGGCTTCGGGAGAGGGCAAACTCATCTTCGTCCTCGAGGACCTCGACACGGTCAAGGGGTCTTACTGGGGTGCGTATGGCGTATGCAAGCATGCGCTGAATGCGCTGGTGAACCAGATGGCCGAAGAGTACGGCAGCAGCGATGTCAGCGTCCGCGGTATCGTTCCGGGGCCCATGCGTTCAGCGATCCGGTCGAAAGTGTATCACTCGGAAAATCCGGCTGAGCTTCCATCGGCGCGGCCTGTCGCCGAGCGGATTGCGCGTTTTCTCAACGGCCAGGAAAACTGGGCGAAAACCGTGATTGACTTCCGGGCGCCGTTAAATGGCGCCGACTGACTCGAGCCCGATCATCGCGGCCTTGGTCCCGGCGCCCCAGCGATAGCCGCCCGTTTCACCCATCTGCCTGATAACCCGGTGGCAGGGAATGATCCAGGAAACGGGGTTGCCGCCGACCGCGTTGCCTACCGCTTGTGCAGCGCCGGGCGAGCCCAGGTAGCGTGCGATGGCGCCATACGTCGCGTTTGCGCCTTCCGGAATGTGGAGCAGGGCTTCCCAGACTTTGAGCTGAAAAGGGCTGCCTCTGAGCCAGACCGGCAGTGGCTCATCCCTGCCGCGTTCAAAGATTCGATCGAGCCGGTTTTGTGCGCCCGGCTTGTCTTGCATGAATTCCGCACGCTCCAGGCGTGACTTCATGCCGGCCAGCGATACGTCAGCAGGCTGTTCGTTGCAGAAACCCAGAAAGTTGATGCCTCTCTCGTTCCAGCTGACCAGAGCGTGGCCGAAAACACACTCGCCGAAACCATAGTGGAGTCGCGTTCCTTCCCCCTTTTTGCGGATTTCGCCCGGGGTGAGCGCCTCGGTCGAGATAAGAAGGTCGTGCAGCCTGCCCGGGCCTGAAAGGCCTGAAGCGAGCGCGGAGTCGAGAACGGTCTCGCCGGCGCACAGCCGCTCGAGCGCAGCCGTTCTCGTCAGTGAGCGCAGGAATTGTTTGGGACTTACGCCCGCCCACTGCTGGAAAACACGTTGCAGGTGGTGCGGGCTGATGCCGGTGGCATCGCTGATTTCTTTCAGGCCTGGCTGTTCCAGGCGATTGTCGGCGATCCATCGCAATGCGCGGGCAACAAGCTCGAAATTTTTGTCGGAACCCATGGCTACATTGTAGCGACAGGGGTAGTCGTGCCCACCCGATTCTTGCGGAACACGGAACAGGTATCCCATACTTGCGCAAAGTCACTTCGAATGGAGACCCCGATGGCCGACGACCTGTTTCTCAGAATCATCAACCGTGAAATCCCCGCAGATATCGTCTACGAAACCGACGACGTGATGGCTTTCAGGGATATTTCACCGAAGGCGCCCACGCATATCCTGATAATTCCCAAGCTGCATATCCGGACCGCCAACGATATTCAGCCCGAGCACGCCGAGTTGATCGGAAAACTGTTTCTTGCCGCTGCGGAACTGGCCGAAAGGGAAGGGGTGGCGGAAGACGGTTACCGTCTCGTCATGAACTGCAACTCCGACGGTGGCCAGGAGGTGTTCCACATTCACCTGCACCTGCTGGGAGGGAGAAAAATGGGAAGGCTGGGTTGATGGA
>JAZBPJ010000035.1:0-5269 GCA_036351575.1 Lysobacterales bacterium
GCATCGCGCGCCGCGTAGGCGTCAGAGTGCTCAAAGGTCAGGTAACGATCCAGGCCCTCGCCGATCGCGGCGAGGGCGGCTTCGATATCGCCAGTTTCTGCATGGTCATCAATCATGTAACGGTAGCCGACAAATTCAGGGGGAATAAGAGTAAAGCACAAGCGTTCATGAATACATGGGGTCAGAGTAAGAGGCTTACTCTGGCCCCGGTCTTGTTGGCGTCTCCGGCCGTTGAGCCATGACTGTTGTAAGCCGTTAATCTAAGATGCTTTAATCGGCTCAGGCGAAATCCGGATCACCCATGCAACACAAAAACTGGCAATGCCCCAAGTGCAGCAACTCATCCTTTGAAACCGATCAGTTCCGCGCCACCGGCGGGATGTTTTCCAAGATCTTCGACGTGCAGAACAAACGCTTCACCACGGTGACCTGCGATCGCTGCACCTTCACCGAGATCTACCGCACCAAGTCCTCCGCGCTGGGGCACGTGCTGGACTTTTTCACGCAGTAACAAGGGCGCCGCATTCGTGGCGAAGACAACAGTCGCTCTGTGCTCAGGCGAGACAAAAAGAAACCCCGCCACGGGGGCGGGGTTTCTCGAAAACATGGGGTCAGAGTAGCTCAGCTACTCTGACCCCGGTCTTACCGGGCTGGGCCGCCTTACATCATGCCGCCCATTCCGCCCATACCCATGTCGCCACCACCCATCGGCGGTTCGTCCTTGGGCAGTTCAGCCACCATGGCCTCGGTGGTGATCATCAGGCCGGCCACGGAAGCGGCGTTCTGCAGCGCGGAGCGCACGACCTTGGTCGGGTCCAGGATACCGGCTTCGATCATGTCGGTGTACTCGCCCTTGGCGGCGTCGTAGCCGTAGTTGCCCTCGCCGTCGCGAACGTTGTTGAGGATCACGCTGGCTTCCTCACCGGCGTTGGTGACGATCTGGCGCAGCGGCTCCTGCATGGCGCGGGAAGCGATGCTGACGCCGACTTTCTGGTCTTCGTTGTCGCCTTCGACCTTGTCGACCGCGGCCAGCGAGCGCACCAGGGCGACACCGCCGCCCGGAACCACGCCTTCTTCGACGGCGGCGCGGGTGGCGTGCAAGGCATCCTCGACACGGGCTTTCTTCTCTTTCATCTCGACCTCGGTGGCGGCGCCGACCTTGATCACGGCCACACCGCCGGCCAGCTTGGCCACGCGTTCCTGCAGCTTCTCGCGATCGTAGTCGGAGGTGGACTCCTCGATCTGGGCGCGGATCTGGGTCACGCGGCCTTCGATCTGCTCGGAATCACCGGCGCCGTCGACGATGGTGGTGTTTTCCTTGGTGATGGAGATCTTCTTGGCCGAACCCAGCTCGTTCAGGGTGGCTTTCTCCAGGCTCAGGCCGACTTCCTCGGAAATCACGGTGCCGCCGGTCAGGATGGCGATGTCTTCCAGCATGGCCTTGCGGCGGTCGCCGAAGCCCGGCGCCTTGACGGCAGCGACCTTGACGATGCCGCGGATGGTGTTGACCACCAGCGTAGCCAGCGCTTCGCCCTCGACGTCCTCGGCGATGATCAGCAGGCTCTTGCCGGACTTGGCCACGCCTTCCAGCACGGGCAGCAGGTCACGCACGTTGGAAACCTTCTTGTCGTGCAGCAGGATGTAGGGGTCTTCCAGCTCGACGCTCATGGTCTGCTGGTCGTTGATGAAGTAGGGGCTCAGGTAACCGCGGTCGAACTGCATGCCTTCGACCACGTCCAGTTCGTTGGACAGGCCTTGAGCGTCTTCGACCGTGATGACGCCTTCCTTGCCCACTTTCTCCATGGCCTCGGCGATGATATTGCCGACCTCGGTGTCGGAATTGGCCGAGATGGAGCCGACCTGGGCGATCGCCGCGGTGGTCGAGCAGGGGGTGGACTGGCTCTTCAGCGCTTCGACGGCCGCGATAACGGCCTTGTCGATGCCGCGCTTGAGGTCCATCGGGTTCATGCCGGCGGCGACGGCTTTCATGCCCTCGCGCAGCATGGCCTGGGCCAGCACCGTCGCGGTGGTCGTGCCGTCACCGGCCACGTCGGAGGTCTTGGAAGCGACTTCCTTGACCATCTGCGCGCCCATGTTCTCGAACTTGTTCTCCAGCTCGATTTCCTTGGCCACGGACACGCCGTCCTTGGTCACGGTAGGGGCGCCGAACGCCTTGTCAAGCACCACGTTGCGGCCCTTCGGGCCCAGTGTCACCTTGACCGCGTCGGCCAGGATGTTGACGCCCTTGATCATCTTGCCGCGGGCGTCTTCACCAAATCGTACGTCTTTTGCACTCATTTTCGTTACTCCAATTCAGAATTCGTATGACCGGGTGTTCAGCCTTCGATGATGGCCATGATGTCGTCTTCACGCATCACGAGAAGGTCTTCACCGTCGACCTTGACCTCGGTGCCGGCGTACTTGCCGAACAGCACTTTGTCGCCGGCCTTGACGTCCAGCGCGCGCTGTTCGCCGTTGTCGTTCACCTTGCCATTGCCCACGGCCAGCACTTCGCCGCGAATGGGCTTCTCAGCCGCGTTGTCGGGGATCACGATCCCGCCCGCGGTCAGTTTTTCTTCCTCGACGCGCTTTACGATCACGCGGTCATGCAAAGGACGAAGTTTCATTTCAGAATCTCCTAAATAGATATCGTCTGTAGTTTCCCGCGACGGCCGGCATTTGCCGAGCCGCCCTGTTAGAAAGTCTGCGCGCAGCGATACAACACCAACGCAGCCTGTCTCGGCATTTGGGGGTGTTGGAATTTCATTTCAAGGCTGGAAGAGGAATCCGGCCGTATTATCCGGCAATAAAAAGTCCCGGCGCGGCGAGCCGGGACCCGCATGTGCTGATTTTCAGGGTGTGTCGGTCGCGAACAAGGCCTCGCGGGCGAGGGCCGGCGGGATGGCGCCGATTTCCAGCAGGCGATCGTAAAGCCGGCTGGGCGGATCGGGCTCACCGTGCCTGGCGATGTACTCGGCGCGGATGGTTTCCATTTCCTGCATGCCGATCAGGTAGCCCAGAACGTAGGTCGGTTCCCTTATGTACATGCCGACCTCCAGCTCCGCCGCGTAAGCGTCGAAGCGCACCCGGTCGACGAGGAACGCGACCGCTTCGTCAAAGGTCATCTTGCCGGTGTGCAGCCCGGAATCCAGGATCACCCGCGCCGCCCGCCACAGCCGGTTGCGCAGCACGGTGAGGCGCACCGCGTCGCCCTGGAGGAAACCCTGCTCGAACATCAGTTCCTCGGTAAACAGTCCCCAGCCCTCGGTGAAAATGGATTCGCTGACCACGCGGCGCAGCAGGTTCGGGTTTTCCTTCAGCTTGATGCCGTGGGCGTGGTGGCCGGGGTAGGCCTCGTGCACCGCGATGACCGGGATCCAGGCGTTGTGGTGCGAGCGCAGCCGCTGCGCTTTCTGCTCCGCGGTCATCCAGTCCTCGACCGGGGTCAGGAACAGGCGGCCTTCGAGACCGTCGTCGAAAGGGTCGACCATTTCAAACGTGCCGAAGGGACTGGAGCGCCGCATGGCCGGCGGCGTGTCCAGGGTGATGACGCGCTCGCCTTCGGGGAGCGTGAGGATACCGTGCTGCCGGACGAACTCCTGCGCCCGGTCCATCTGCTCCTGGTAGGCCTGCTTCAGGCCGTTGGCGGGCGGATGATCGTCTTTGAGGGTCTCGTAGACCTCGGTCCAGTGCTTGCCGGGCTGCATGCGCGATGCGACCGTGACGGCCTGGGCTTCGGTTTCTTCAAAGGCGCGCATGCCGCGGCGGTAAATGCTGTCGGCGTCGTCTTCCATGTGCCAGCGCTCGCGCAGAACGAAATCGTAGGTTTCGCGTCCCAGCATCCAGCTGCCGTCAGAGCGGGGCAGAAGATCGTTCTCCAGGAAAGCCAGCCATCCGGCCAGCGCATCGCGTGCCCTGGCGGCGTTTTCGCGGCCATCTTTCGGCATCTTCTCCAGGGCTGTTTCCATCGACTCCAGGCTGTTGCGGCCTTGAAAGATGGCGGCCTCGGTGAAGCGTTCGGGCGGCCGTTTCAGGTTGGCCCGCCCCTGCGCCAGGCGCCCGGGCAGCGCGGCCAGCAGTGCGTTCAGCTGGTCCTGCCGCGCGGCGTTCCCGCCTTCGAGCAGATCGCCGAGCCGGGCTCCGGGCAGGTAGATGCGCGGGTCGTTCTCCCAGCGGCGCAGCGTGTTCGCCATCCGGATATCGGTGCGGAGCAGTCCGATCAGCAGGCGCCGGTCGATGTCCTCTTCCAGCGTGAATCCGCCGGGGTTTATGGATTCCAGCAGGGCCAGCTGCTTTTTCTTGGCGCGTATCTCGTCCAGGAAGGTTGCGGCCGACCAGTCGTTGCGGCTGGCTCGTCCTTCACCGCCGCGGTGGCTTTGCACGTAGTCGCCGGAAACCTGGCGAAGCACAGAGCGGTTCGATGCCGTATCGGAAAAGGCTGTCTGTGCACTGATGCTCACGATGAGGCAGGTAATAACGAAAACGGCGCGCATGGGGATTCCCTTTCTGGTGGTTAACACGAATAAACCACGAATGAGGTGATTTCGGCAAGCATGGAATTCCTGTCCATTGCAGGGTCCGCCTGTCGCCGGTTTTTTCTTGGCCCTGCGAGGCGGATTATCAAATCTCAAGTTGCCGTCGGGCCGTTGTCACCGTCCGGCCGGCTGGTTTATCGTGAAGACTACCGAACGAGGAGCGCGCCATGATCACTCCCCCGCAAACCCCCTGGACCGTACCGGCTGACGGGAGCTTCCGCCTCGAACAGGCCCGCTGTGCACCGCCCGATGATGCTCCCGGCGACAAGGCCGCGCGCACGGCTTTAAAAAAGCAGGTGAAGCGGCTTGACGACCTGCAGCGTCGTCTCTATGCGGACGACCGCCACTCCGTGCTGATGATTTTCCAGGCCATGGACGCCGCCGGCAAGGACAGCACGATTCGCGCCGTGTTCAGCGGGGTCAACCCCGCGGCCTTCCAGGTCACGTCTTTCAAAAAACCGAGCGCCAACGAACTGGACCAGGATTTCCTCTGGCGGACCACCCGCGCCCTGCCCCAGCGCGGCCGCATCGGTGTGTTCAACCGCAGCTACTACGAGGAAGTCCTCGTGGTGCGCGTCCACCCGGAATATCTCGGCGCGCAGAAGCTGCCGCCGGATGCCGTGCCCGGCGACCTGGACGAACTGTGGACGCAGCGTTACCGGTCGATCGTCGAACACGAGCGGCACCTGGCGCGCAATGGCACGGTCGTCCTCAAGTTCTGGCTGAACGTTTCC
>JAZBPJ010000036.1:0-21951 GCA_036351575.1 Lysobacterales bacterium
TACGGCAAGGCACTCATGATATTGCTGCTGCTGGGTGTCGGTTTCGTAGCGGTCCGCCGCTTCGCCTGATCGCGATACCCGATAAAGTTCTGTACTGAAAAACCCGCGGCAGCCGCCGCGGGTTTTTTTATCTGCGGTATTGGCATTTCCTGTGCCGAGCATTTTAAGACAGGTCGCCTGTCGTATAATCCCGTGATCTGGAAACGAGTGACGCTCAAGCCATGAAAAACGCCCTGATCATCCTGCTGGCCTGCCTGCTGATACCGGCCTGCGGCAATTCAAACTCCGGAGAAGAAAATTCATCCGCGCAAACAGCGGCCGCAGCCCCGGTCAACGACCCCGCAGCGAACCATGCGGAGACAGTGCCGCCGGCCACCGACCCGTCTCCCGATCCCGTAACCGAATCGAAAGCCCCGCGCCTCATGGCATCCTGGTTCGGCGACCTGGACGGCATGATCGAACGCAGCGTGGTTCGTGTACTTACCGTTTACGGCCCGCCGCGCTATTTCCTCGACGGCACCGAAGAGAAAGGAGCAACCTACGAGGCCTTTCGGGCTTTTGAGAAACAGCTCAACGAGCAAATTGGAAGCGGCCACCTGAAGGTCCACGTCATCATAATCCCCATTGCCCGGGACAGGCTGATCCCGGCGCTGCTCGAAGGGCGCGGCGACATCGCTGCTGCCGGACTGACCATCACGCCCGAGCGGCAGGCTGAAATCGACTTCAGCAACCCGCTGACGAAGCCGATCTCCGAGATCCTTGTAACCGGCCCCTCGGCGCCGCCCGTGGCCTCGATCGAGGATCTGGCAGGACAGACCGTCCTGGTCAGGCCTTCAAGCAGCTACCGCGCCAGCCTGGAGGCGCTCAATGCGCGTTTCGAAAAAGAAGGCAAAACTCCGGTCGATCTCCAGGACGTTTCACCCTGGCTGGAAGACGACGACCTGCTGGAAATGGTCAGCGCCGGCCTGCTGCCCTGGGCCGTGGTGGACGACTACAAGGCGCGGTCCTGGGCCACCGTGTTCGAAAACCTCGACGTGCGCGAGGATATCGTGTTCCGCGAAGGCGGCCGCATCGCCTACGCAATCCGCAAGGACAGCCCGAAACTGCTGGCGGCGCTCAACGGGTTCGTCAAGACCCACCGCCAGGGCACTTTGCTCGGCAACATCATGATCAACCGCTACGTGCGGGATTTCGACTGGGCGCAGAACGCGCTGGCCAACGACGATTTCGAGCGCTTTTCCGATGTCGACGACATTTTTCGAAAATACGGTGAGCAATACGGCATCGACTACCTGCTGGCCACGGCCCAGGGTTACCAGGAGTCACGCCTGGACCAGAGCCGCCGCAGCGCCGCGGGCGCCGTCGGCATCATGCAGCTGCTGCCGAGCACGGCGGCCGACCCGAACGTCGGCATACCGGATATCAGCGACAAGGAAAACAACATCCACGCCGGCGTGAAGTACCTCGATTTCATTCGCAACCGCTACTTCAGCGACGCGGCAATCGAGGAGCCCAACAACACGCTGTTCGCGCTGGCGTCCTACAACGCCGGGCCAGCGCGCGTCCGCAAGCTGCGTACGATGGCCGAGGAGCAGGGTTACGACCCGAACGTCTGGTTCGACAACGTCGAGGTCATGGCGGCCAAGGACATCGGGCGCGAGACCGTGCAGTACGTCTCGAACATCGTGAAATATTACCTGGCATACCGGGCCAGCATGGCCGGGCAGCTCAAACGCGGCGAAGTACGGGAAGAGGCCGGGCTGGAAGCCGATCATTGAGGATCGACGGAGACGAATCGCCATGCAGTACATCACACCGTTCTACGCCGCGATCGCGGCGCTGATTTACCTGCTGCTCAGCGTGCGCACGCTGCTGCTGCGGAAGAAACTGCGGATCGCCGTGGGCGATGGCGGCGACGAGAACATGCTGCGGGCCATTCGCGTGCACGGCAATTTTGCCGAGTACGCCCCCTTCACGCTGCTGCTGATCCTGATGCTGGAACTGAACGGCGGCGCGCCGCAGGCAATCCATGGGCTGTGCGTCCTGTTGCTGACCGGTCGCGTGTTTCACGCCTGGGGCGTGCGCAAGGTCCGTGAAAACCTGGCGTTTCGCGTTGCCGGCATGGCGCTGACCTTCACCGCGCTGAGTTTCGCAACGTTGGGAATCCTGTACCTGGCCATCAGCGCCGGCTGAAACTGACAACATAAACAGGTTTCCGTCATTCCGGAATCTTGCAGCGTGACTCGGGAGATCCCGGGTCAAGCCCGGGATGACGAAGGGTCAAGCCCGGGATGACGTTTCCTGTTTCCGTCATTCCGGAAACCGCGCAGCGGTTATCCGGAATCTTGCAGCGTGACTCGGGAGATCCCGGGTCAAGCCCGGGATGACGAAGGGTCAAGCCCGGGATGACGAAGAATCTGGCCGCGGTTATCCGCGGCTTAAAGCCGCATCGCGCCGTCGACCTCGATGTTGCGGCCGTTCACGAACTCGTTTTCCACCAGGAACTGCACCGTGTGCGCGATCTCGTCGGGCTCGCCGATGCGGCCGGCCGGAATCATCGCTGTCAGCTTGGCCAGCGCCTCGGGCTTCATGGAGCGCACCATCTCGGTGCCGATAAAGCCGGGTGAAACCGTGTTGACGCGCAGTCCGTAGCGCGCGAATTCCTTGGCCCAGGTCACGGTCATGGCCGCGACACCCGCCTTGGTGGCCGAGTAGTTCGCCTGGCCCATGTTGCCGCCGCGCGAGATGCTGGAAATATTCACGATCAGGCCTTTTGTTCCTGCCCGGATCATCTGCTCCGCGGCGGCGCGGCCGCACAGGAACACGCCGGTCAGGTTGACGTCGATCACGGCCTGCCAGTCGGCCAGGGACATGCGGGAAACCAGCTCCCCGTCACGGAACTTGAGCGTCAGGGCATCACGCGTGATGCCGGCGTTGTTGACCAGCACGTCGAGCGCACCGAAGTGATCGACGATTCCTGCAAATGCGCTGTCGACCTGCTCCTCGTTGCTGACGTCGCAGCCCAGGACCAGCAGGTCCGCCTTGTCCATGCCCAGTTCGGCGACCAGGCCGTCCATCAGGTCGGCACGGTAATCGAGCAGCGCCAGACGTGCGCCCTGCCCGGCAAGGCGGCGCGCCATGCCGGAGCCCAGGCCGCCCCCGGCCCCGGTAATCGCGATAACGGATCCTTTGACTTTCATGAACAGTCCTCTTTTTCAGACGGGACCCAGACCAGCGCCGAGCCCTCCAGTACGGTGGTTTCATCGACCGAGCAGCGCGTTTCGAACTCGGCGAACTGCCGCTTGTCATCGAGGCGGACGATCGTCGCCTGCACGCTCACGGTATCGCCGGCCCGGACCGGCGCCTTGAAATTCGTTGTCTGGCTGACGAACAGGCAGCCCGGCCCCGGCAGCCGCGTGCCCAGCACGGCGGAGACCAGGCTGGCCGTCAGCATGCCGTGCACGACCCGCTCCTTCAGGCGCGTGCCGCGGGCGAACTCCTCGTCGAAATGGGCCGGGTTGAGGTCGCCGGAAATGTCGCCGAACTGCGCGACTTCCGCCTGCGTGACCGTCTTCTCGAAACGGGCCTGCATGCCGACCTCGAGTTCCTCGTACCGGTATCCCTGCCGTTTTGTGCTTCCACTCACGGCGTCACTCCGCCAGCGCGCCGATCCAGTCCGCGACCGCGGCCATCTGCTTGCCGCTGCGCCGAGCGTAGTCGTCACCGGTGTAGCCCCACCAGTCCCAGCAGCCGTGCGGGTTCATCGGCGCGACCATGCTTTTTTCAACCTGGGGAAAAGCCAGCACGATGCCGTTGGCCTCGGCCCAGGGCAGGTATCCGCTGGTCTCGATAAAATCCGTTCCCAGGACCTCGGCGGACTGCGCGCAGCCGTGCAACACCAGGTGCAGCGCACATGAATTTGCTCCATCAGCGCAGGACGACGGAACATAGAGATAGGCCGTTTCCATGAGTTCTGCATCGGCCGCTCCGGGCAGTTCCACCTCGACCAGGCCGGTCAGTTCGACGCCTTCGGGCGCGTTCAGCCCGGGGTAAAGAAAGCTCAGCAGTTCGCCCGCGCCGTCGTAACCGCAGTCGCCGACGAACGGCGCCACGATTTCATCACAAGCGGTGCCCCGCCCTTTCGCCGGAAAGACGTGCTCGGCCTCGACGTCGTCGACCCGGCGAATCTGCTCCTCGGGAATGAACTCCGCGTAGAGGTCGGCGGCAGCCCAGTGCACGGGGCCTGAAATTTTCGAATCCCTGGTGCCGCGGAACAGCCAGACGCGGTCGTCGGCCAGGTTGGCCGGATCGGCGACCAGGCCCTTTTCGGCGGCCGCTCGAATTCCGTCGGCGTAAGCGGCGGGTGCGGCGGGCGCTTCCTCGCTGGTCATGCAGCGCTGCATGGCGATCATCAGCGAGTTGGCGGCGCAATTGTACGGGCCGCCGGAGAGCAGCGCCGCCCCCGAGAACCGGTCGGAATAGGCGATATGCAGCTGGGTCGCCATCTGGGCGCCCGAGGAAATGCCCGAAACCGTTATCCGGTCGGGATCGATATCGAGCAGCGGGGTTTTGTCCGCGAGCGCGGGCGCCATGCACAAAATCAGGGTCAAGCTTGAAATCAGAGAACGCATCGTCAGGTTTCCTGCGGATTGTTTTGTTCCAGGTGGGCGTGAAACGCCCGGTTGAATTCCTCGGGGTGCGTGATGAACGGAACGTGCCCGGAATCCGCTATCGAGACTTCCTCGTACCTGCCGCCAACCGCACGGTAGTCATCCAGCATCTTGCGGATCTGGTCCATCATCGGCTGCGGCGGGTAGGCCTCGGAGCCGGGAAAACCCGGCAGACGGCCGGTCGGTCCCCAGGTGCCGGGGTCCGAAGCCGCGGTGTTGGACACCGCCAGGTCATCCGCGCCGTAGATCCAGAGCACGGGCACTTTCGGCTCGGCGGCGAGTATGCGTTCGACGAGGTTGCCGATGTACTTGGGCGACATGGCGTTCGTCGCACCCCATTTTCCGGGCCGCACGAAGGGCCAGTGGGGTGATTCTTCCTTGTCGCCCGGCAGTTCGCGGTCGCCGATATGCACGCGAAACATGGCGTCGATCAGCGCGTCCTCGCGTTCCGGGATCTGCCCGCCGCTCCAGACCAGGCGGCGCATGATGCCGCGCGGGCTGAAGTCGGAAATCGAGTCGCGATCACCGTCGAGCAGGCTTTGGACCAGGTCCGGGTTGATCAGGCCGCCGCCCGAGCCGGCGTAATCCGGGGTGGTCGGTGTACCCGCGGCATCACGTGTTCCGCCGAATCCGAACGGCGCGCCCGGCCCGGCCAGCGTCGCCGAGAGCAGGCGCCCGGGCGCGTCGGCCAGCATCCACCAGACCACCAGGCCGCCCAGCGAATTGCCGACCAGGTGAAAGCGCTCATAGCCCAGGTGATCCATCAGCGCCAGCGCGTCGTCGACGAAATCGCCCATGCCGCGGGTGGCGTCGATTTTCGCTTTCGGGTCCGCGCCGTGGTAGCCGCGCTGGTCCGGCGCGATGCCCCGAAAACCCGGCGGCAGCGTGACCAGCGTCTCTTCCCACCAGGTGGCGGACGAAAAATTGCCGTGGATGAACAGCACCGGTGCGCCGTCTTCGTCGCCGGAAAACAACACGCGGGTGGCGAGGCGCTCCGTGGTGACCGTTCGGGCCGAAATGCCTGCGAGGACCGCTGTCATTCCTGGTCCTCCCAGGCTTCCAGTATTTTCTTGTCGACTTTGCCGATGGCCGTCAGCGGCAGCGCGTCGATGACCACGATGGAACGCGGCCGCTTGTACTTCGCCAACCGCTCGTCCAGGAACGAGCGAAGATCATCCTCGTCGTAGGTCCCCGCGACCACGACGAAAGCCCGGCCGACCTCGCCCCAGGTCTCGTGCGGTACGCTGACGACAGCGGCGTCCAGCACATCCGGGTGGGCCAGCAGCACCGACTCGATCTCGGCCGGGTAGACGTTCTCACCGCCGCTGATGAACATTTCCTTGGAACGGCCCAGTATCGAGTAGCAGCCGTCGGTATCGCGCACCGCGATGTCGCCGGTATGCAGCCAGCCGTCGCGCACGGTTTCGGCGGTCGCGTCGGGGTTGCGCCAGTAAGCGGCGAACACGTGCGGCCCGCGAATCAGCAATTCGCCTTCTTCGCCGTCATTGCAGGCCGTTCCGTCGTCGCGCACGGTCTTCATGTCGACATGGAAATTCGGAAAACCGACCGAACCGGTCTTTTTCCTGACGAGTTCCCGCGGCAGCCAGAAATTGTTGCCGGTGGCCTCGGTCAGGCCGTAGCCCATCTTGAAATCGACGCCGCGCTCCCAGAATTTTTCCATGATCGGCAGCGGACAGGGAGCGCCGCCGCTGATGACGAGTTCCAGGCGGGTGAAATCAGCGTCTTTCCAGCGCGGATGTTCCTGCAGCATCTGGAACATGGTCGGCACACCCACGTAGTGCGTGATACCGGACCGTTCCACCAGGTCGAAGGTCTCGTCCGGGTCAAAGCCCTTGCACAGGAGGGTCGTACCGCCGGCATGCACCATCGGGGCCATGAAAATATTCGGTCCGCCGACGTGGAAAAAGGGCAACTGGAGCGGAGCCTTGTGGTGACCGTTCAGCCCCCAGGAAGTCATCGTGTTGACGCTGTTCCAGGTGATGTTGCCGTAAGTCAGCACCGCGCCCTTGGGCAGGCCGGTGGTGCCGCCCGTGTAATAGATTCCCCAGGGGTCATCGATGGCCCGTTCGACGGGCTCGTCCAGGGCGGCGGAATGCACTTCACGCTCGGCAAAATCGCGCTCGCCGCCGGCCGCGCCGGCCAGGGCCACGACGTGCTCGACCGTGCGCAGCGCCGGTTTGAGTTCTTCCACCTGCGCGCGCCAGTCCTCACTGAACACCAGGACCTTCGGCTCGCCGGCGTCGATGATGCCGGTCAGTTCGTGCACCGTCAGCCGCCAGTTGAGGTTCTGCAGCACGGCGCCGATCTTCGGCGCAGCGAAAAACAGGTCCAGGTACTCGCTGCAGTTCGAAGCGTAAACGGCGACGCGGTCGCCTTTTTCAACGCCCAGGCTGCGCAGGAAATTTGCACTGCGATTCGCCCGTGCGTTCCACTCTGCATACGTGGTTTCAGCGCCGCTCGCGTAATCGACCAGCGCAAGCGCGTCCGGGGTGAGCCGTGCGCGCTTGTCCAGCCAGTCGGGAACGTAATTCGAGCCGTTGGTCATTTTGCCGCCCCCCATTCGACGATGGCGCCGCCCCAGACATAACCGATGCCGGCGGCGATGATGGACATGGTGTCACCCGGCCCGAGGCGGCCCTGCTCGATGCCGGCCTCGATATTGATGATCGCGTCCTGTTCGCCGATGTGGCCGATGTCGGAGATGTAGACGCTCTGCTCCTCGCTGAGCCCGAGGTGCCCGAGCATCTCTCGGTGCGCCGAGGGCTTGACCAGGGACATGTTGAAAAAATCGATGTCGGAACGCGTGTAGGGTGTGCCGTCCGGTTTCTTGCCGGAGTTTTCCAGCGACTTGTCAACGCATTCCAGCCAATTGTCGATGGAGACCTCGCCGAGGCGGCCTTTCATCGCCTCGGGCTCGACCAGCCGGAACTTGAACCCGCCCTCTTTCACGACGTCGTCCGTGGGATGCTGCACCGTTCCGCTCGCCGGCACGATCACGTGCCGGCTCATCAGGCCGTCGGCGATCAGGTGAATGCCCTTGACCTGGTTTTCCGGCCAGTCGCGTTTAACGACCATGGCGCCGGCGCCGGCGCCGATATTGAACAGGAAGGACGTGTTGACGTCGCTGAGGTCGATAAAGTGAGATATCGCGTAACCGCCGGCGATCAGCACCGTGTTGATTTCGGGATCATCCGCCATCAGGCTGCGGGCCAGTTTCATCGCGGCGATCGTGGTGACGCAGCGGGCGTGAATGTCCAGGCCCCAGGCTTTCTTCGCGCCAACCTCCCAGGCGATGTCGATGGCGGTCGTCCAAAGCAGGTATTCGCGCCATTCCTCGGTGGTGCTGAGCACCACGTCGATCTCCATCGGGTCGATGCCCGCCCTGTCGATCGCCTTGCGCGCGGCCCTCACCGCCATCTCGTTCGGATGGACCGACGGGTCGGCCACGAACTTGCGCTCGATACCCAGCTTCTCCCGCACCACCCATTCCGGCATTCCGCTCTGCCGCGCGATTTCCTCGGCGGTCACATAGGTTTCCGGAAACCAGGTTCCGGTCGATACGATGCCCATTGTGGTCATGTCTGTTCTCTTCTTCGGATTTTTTCAGCGAATTCCGCGCGCGATCAGGTCGGTCATGATGTCCGCAACCTCGGCCGGTGCCTTGCTTTCGTCCATGATGACGAAGCGCATGCCGAGAAAAACGGCGATGCCCATGATCGCCCACGACCAGGCCTCGTAATCGCCCTCGCGTATCTCCCCTTTCTCGGCCGCATCGCGAAGGTTGCGGCGATAGCCCCTGGCAAAACCCTCGTAGTGTTCACGGTAGGCGTCCGTGGCGAGGTACTCGGCCTCGGAGATGATCCGGTAGATACCCTTGTGCTGCCGCGCAAAATCGATGTAGGCCTCGATACCCAGCCGCTCGGCGGTAAGCCGGTCGGGGGCGCCCGCGACGCGTTCCTCGATCCACTCGTGTATGCGGTGGCTCATGTAGGTTACGAGCGATTGAAAAATGACTTCCTTGCTGTCGAAATAGGTATAAAACGTGCCCAGGGCCACGCCGGCACGCAGCGTAATGCTGCTGATCGAAGCCTCGTGGAACCCTTTTTCACCGAACTCCAGTTCCGCCGCGTCGAGAATTTTTCGACGGGTTTTGCGGCCCCGGTTCGTCTTGGGGCTTTTTTCTGAACTTGAAACTTGAACCATGTTTCAAATTGTTGCAGACTTTTCGAGTACTTATCAAGGTTCCTTTACCGGACCGCAGTAAAACAAAACGGCGATCCGACAGCGCAATACGATCAAGGGCACACTAAACGGAGATCACAAACATGACAGACACGATCCGCAAACGCAGCAGCAGCCAACCCCGGTTCGCAAGGAATGTGCTCTACACGGCGCTCAGCGCCGCCTTGCTGGCCACCGGAGCCGCTCCCGCGGCGTTCGCCCAGGCCAATGAAGACGAGGGCGATGAAATCCTGATGATCGAAGAAGTCATCGTCACGGCACAGCGACGGGAACAGACCCTGCAGGAAGTGCCGATGTCGATCAGCGCATTCACGGGGGCGGACCTCGCCGCGCTGCAGGCCAATAACCTGGATTCGATCCAGGGCGCCGTACCCAACCTGAACCTGGTTCAGGGACGCGGTTACAGTTCCAACGTCAACGCCTTCATCCGCGGTGTCGGCCAACCCGACGCCCTGCAGAGTTTCGATCCGGCGGTCGGCGTCTATATCGATGACGTGTACATTGCCCGCATCCAGGGCGCATTGTTCAAGCTGTACGACATCGAACGGATCGAGGTGCTGCGCGGCCCGCAGGGCACCCTCTACGGCAAGAACACCCCGGGCGGCGCCATTCGCCTGATCACGCGCACCCCCGGCCAGGATTTCGAAGCCGAGGCCGGCGCGCTGGTCGGAAACTACGGACGCTGGTCCGCGAAGGGATACCTGTCCGGCGCCGTTACCGACAACTTCGCCATGTCGCTCAGCGTACTGCGTGACCAGCGCGACGGTTTCGTCACCGACCCGCTGGACGGCCGCGAATACAACGACGCCGATACCACCGTGGCCCGCGTCAAGGGCAACTGGGACGTGTCCGACGACGTGAACGTCACGTTCTCCGTGGACTACACCACCGAAGACACCCGGCTGACGCTTGGCCGCTCTGAAGTCCTGCTGTACAGCATCGACCTCGTCAACGGCATCGTGCCGAGAGCGCTTCCGCCGGTCGGTGAGTGGGATTTCAAAACCTCCACCTCGATGACCGACCGCCCGTCGCAGAAGCTCGACAACTACGGCGGCAACGTCACCGTTTCCTGGGACATCAGCGATGACCTGACCATGAAATCGATCACGGCCTACCGCAAGCTGGATTCCAAGGCCTACATCGATATCGACGCCACCACGCTGGAACTCGGCGACGTCCTGGTCGACATCGACCAGAAACAGTTCAGCCAGGAATTCCAGTTCCTGGGCAGCATCGGCGACGACATCGACTGGGTTGGCGGGCTCTACTACTTCCGTGAGCAGGTGCCCTCACACCAGGAAGCCTACGCGGACGACTTCCTGCTGTTCGGCGGTGTCCCGATTTCCTTCCTGCGCACCATCGACGACGACCTCGACACCAAGAGCTACGCGGCATTCGGGCAAATCGACTGGCGCTTTGCCGACCAGTGGAGCCTGGGCTTCGGCCTGCGCTACACGCTGGAAGAGAAAGACTACTTCCGCACCACCAGTACGTTCAGCGACATCCTCGGCGTGGCCGACCCGGCCTTCGCGTTTACCGACTCGGACGACTGGAGCGCCTGGACCCCGAGCGTGACGCTCGATTACCAGATGACCGACCAGGTCCGCTTCTACGGCCGTATCGCCGAGGGCTTCAAGAGCGGCGGCTTCAACGGCCGCGCCAACAGCGCCGCGGACGTCAGTACCTTTGACCCGGAAACCGTCTGGAGCGCCGAAATCGGCGCCAAGACGGTCATGGACGGCGGCCGCTTCATGGCCAACTATGCCCTGTTCTACAGCAAGTACGACGACTTCCAGGCCCGCGTATCGGTCGGCGACGGTATCGATTTCCGCTTCCCCGTGCTGAACGCCGCGCGGCTTGACATCCAGGGCGCCGAGTTCGAGGCCACCTGGATTCCGATCGATCCGCTGTCTCTCTCGACGCAGATCGGTTACCTGGATTCGACCTACGGCGGTGGCGGTTTTACCGGCTCCGACGGCGTCGAGGACAAACCGGCCTTCTCGCCCGAGTGGACCATGCGCTTCGCGGGAACCTGGACCCAGAACCTGTCCAATGGCTCCAGCCTGATGTTCACGGCGGCCGCCAACTACCGCGACGCCATGTGGCTGAGCGTGGAAAACACGCCGGCCCTGACCGAGGGCGACTACTGGCTGTTCGATGCCATGGTGAGCTGGGTCAGTGAAGACGACAAGTGGACCGTCAGCGGCGGCATGAAGAACATCACGGACGAGGTCTACCGGGTCGAGGGCCAGGAGTTCCGCAGTGTCGGCGGCATCCAGACAGCCTACTACGGCGCTCCGCAGACCTGGACGATCAGCGTCGATTACCGGTACTGACCGGACCGGCGCGGTGGCCTGCCCCGCAACGGCGGTGCTGACACCGGGCGCCCGGACCTCCACCGGGCGCCCGCTGTTTTCCGGCGGATTTTTGCATGATTGAAACCCTCCTCATCATTGCCAGCGGACTGCTCTGGATCCTGATGGTGACGCTCGCCGGCGCCGGGCACTGGCTTGCCGGACTTTATGTCCTGCTGGCGCTGCTGCTGGTCTACGCGGTGCTCGGCACTTCTCACCGGGGGCGCTTCGATCTGCGCCTGGTGCTGTTTCCGACCTCGGTCTGGCTGCTGAGCTGGGCGGGCGCATTCGCCCTGGGAGATTACTTCGCCAGGGCCTGGGGTGACGCCGTACCGGCCTTTACCGTGTTCGGATTCCATCCCTCTTTCGCCGCGATCATCGTGCTGTTCTGGATTTTTCCGACGCTGCTGATGGGGTTCGGCTTCGATTCCATGAGCGACCGCTGGCTGTCGCAAAAGCAGTGGGACGACTTCCTTGACCGGATCAACGAAGAAACCCGCGCGGACAAGGGTGACGGTGAGGAATGAGTGACACCACCCGGTACCTGATCCTGGCCTCGTCGTTCGCCGTGCTCGCGATCTCCTTCCTGATCGGGCTGTGGGCGCGGCGCAAGGTGACCTCTCCCGAGGCGTTCATCGGCGGCGCCAAGATTTTCGGCCCGCTCACGGTGGGCCTGGCGACCATGGCCGCCGTGGGCAGCGCCTTCGCCGTTGTCGGAGTACCCGGGCTGGTGTTCAGCAGCGGCAACGCCATTCTCCTGTTCATGTTCGCCGCACCGGCCTTCGTGTTCGGCTACCTGGTCATCGGCAAGAAAGTGCGCGCGCTGTCGGAAATCGGCACGGTCGCCAGCCTCGGCGACCTGTCCGACCTGCGCTTCAACGGGCACCGCGGCATCAAGCTGCTGCTGTCCATCATGCTGTTCCTCGGCTGCGCGATGTACCTGTCCGCGCAGGTCGAGGCCTGCGCCAAGCTTTTCGAGAACCTGTTCGACTGGAACGCCGTGGTCATCGCGGTGGTGATCTTCGCCATCCTGATCGCCTACACGGTGCTGAGCGGCGAGATCGGCGGCGTGCTCACCCAGGCCTTTCAGGGGCTGGTCATCGTGGTGGCGGGGTTCATCTTCACCGCTTCCTTTTTCTTCGTGACCGGCGGCTTCGGTCCGGTGCTGGAAGCCATCGCGGCATCGGAAAGCGGTCTCGACCCGTCGGCGCTGACCGCCTGGGGCAGCCTGCCCGGCGCCTATTCCTTCGCCTGGATCCTGCTGCCGACGCTCGGCATCATGTGCCAGCCGCAGGTGCTGACCCGCATCACCATGATGCGCACGCCGCGCGAGTTGCCGAAACTCTCGCTGTACGCCGTGGTGACCAACATGATCACCGGCCTGATGGTGCTGTCGATCGGCTACTGCGCCATTTACCTCGCCGCGACCGGCACGGTGACCATCGACCACCCGGACAAGGCCGTGTTCAAGGTCGCGGACTACCTGGGCATCGTGGCCCAGATGTTCGTTTACCCCGCCGTGCTGGCCGCCGCGCTGTCCACCTCCAGCCTGTTCCTGTCGCTGGCCGGCACCATCGTTTCACGCGATATGCCCGGGGCGCTGGGCATCACCATCGAGCCCGCGCGGCAGGTCACGGTCTCCCGCATCGCAATGTCGGTCATGGGCATGGCGGCCATCGGCTTCGCGGCCCTGAGCGGCGACATGGTGGCCATCCTCGGCACCTACGGCTTCGGCACGCTGGCGGCGGCCACCTTCCCGGTGTTCGTTATCAGCCTGCTGTGGAAAGGTGCGAACGGCAGGGGCGTCATGGCCGGCATGGTCACTGCCCTGGCGGCCACGCTCGGCGGCGTCGGAGTGGAACTGCTCAAGCGCTACGGCCTGTCGGACTTCGCCTGGCCGGGCAGCGTGCCCTGGTACGTTTTCGTGATGGCCGCCTCCGTCGTGGTGTCCATCGCGGCATCCCTGCTCTTTCGCGGTCGCGAAGCTGACCGCCTCGACCGGCGCGTGGCGCTGGCGCTGGATCTGTAGCCCGCTTCAACCCGCACTACGGCTACTGTTTTCAGTCCAGCCCTAACCCCGGACACACCTGTCCTCGGCCATCTTCCGGGATACTGGTCCGTGTTCGGGCTGGCAACACCCCGGTCTGTTTCGTGACAAATCGGTTTCAATCGAGCGCGGCATCCGCCGCCTTATGACAAAAACTGTCACGGTTCGGTCACCTGATGATCATTTTAGAAGCCTATACTCGATCGTTGTTTTTCATACCAACCAGAACGACCCAGGAGACTTCAACACATGTTCAAACGCACGCTACTCGTGGCAGCGCTGGCCGCTGCACTTCCGGCCCATGCCGCAAAAAACAAGTCGATCGAGCTTATGCCGCTCGGAACTTTCGAAACCGGTATCTTCGATGACGGCGCTGCGGAAATCGTCGCCTATGATGCAGATGGCTACCGCCTGTTCGTGATCAACGCGGCCGAGGGCTCCGTCGACGTACTGGACATCTCCGATCCGACCAACCCGTCCCTCGCCGATTTTATCGATGTAACCGAAGACTTTCCCGAAGGTGTCGTCGGTGGCGTAAACAGCGTCGCCGTTCGCGAAGGCCTCGTGGCCGTCGCGGTCGAAAACGAGGACAAGCAGGCCAACGGCTGGGCCGCCTTCTACACGACCGGGGGCGAATTCCTGGGTTCGGTCGAGGCCGGCGCCCTGCCTGATGCGATCACCTTCACGCACAACGGCAACTACGCGCTGGTCGCCAACGAGGGTGAGCCGAGCGGCGACTACCTGGTCGATCCTGAGGGCTCCATCACCATCATCGACCTGCGCGGCGGCGCACCGGGCGTTGCTGCACATGCCACGTTCGAGGCGTTCAACAATGCGGTCCTTGACCCCAGCATCCGTATCACCGGACCGGAAGCCACGGTAGCTCAGGACCTGGAACCGGAGTACATCGCGACCTCCCACGACTCGAAAACGGCATGGGTGACGCTGCAGGAAAACAACGCCATGGCCATCGTGGATATCCGCTCGGCGACCGTCACCGACCTGGTCGGGCTGGGCCGCAAGGACCACAGCCTGCCGGGCAACGGACTGGATGCCAGCGACAGGGACGATGCGATCAACATTGCTAACTGGCCTGTGCTCGGGACGCATATGCCGGACGCGCTCGATTCCTTCCGCGTCAGGGGCCGGACCTACCTGGTCACCGCCAACGAGGGCGATGCCCGCGAATACTTCTTCGAAGTCGAGAATAAGGAAGCTTGCGAGGCTCAGGGTGGCCTCGACTACGACGAGGACGACGGCTGCCTGTCCTGGATCGACGAGGAGCGCATCAAGGATCTCGACCTGGACCCGGCCGCTTTCCCGAATGCCGGCGAATTGCAGGAAAACGAGGCCATCGGCCGCCTGGCCGCGATCACGACGGAAGGCGACACCGACGGCGACGGCGATTACGACGAACTGCACGTCTTCGGCGCCCGCTCGATCTCGATCTGGGATGCAAAGGGCAAGCTGGTCGCTGACACCGGCGACCTGATGGAGGTGAAAACCGCCGAGGCCACGATGTTCTGTGATGGCGACCTCGAGGATTGCAGCGGTTTCAACAGCACCAACGACGAAAACGATTCCTTCGATTCGCGCAGCGACGCCAAGGGCCCCGAGCCCGAAGGCGTGGTTGTCGGCAAGGTGCGCGGCGTGACCTACGCCTTCGTCGGCCTGGAGCGCGTCGGCGGCGTGATGGTCTTCGACGTCAGCAAGCCGTCGATGCCGAAGTACGTCAGCTACGTCAACAACCGCGATTTCGATCCGACGGCCGATGTGTCAGACGGCAAGAAATTCTACGGCGACCTGGGCCCCGAGGGGTTGGTCTTCATCAAGCCGGAAGACTCGCCCAACGGCATGCCCCTGCTGGTCGTGGGCGCGGAAGTCAGCGGCACGACCACGATCTACCAGGTCACTTACTGATCCGGTCACCTCAAAAGGGGAATGAAGAGAGCCCGGGTTACCGGGCTCTTTTTTTTCGAAATCTAGTCCTGTCCCCGCTGCGACTCACTGCCGGCCGAGGCCATAACCCGTCCCGCCGCCGCGGCGCCGCTGAGAAAGGCCCCCTCGACCGCCGAACCGTGGCACCAGTCGCCGGCGAAGGCCAGCCGTCTTGCGGCATCCCAGATCGCGCCGTCGTTCAGCGCCTCGCGCGCCCGGGCGTAGCGCCAGCGGTGCGCCGCCATGCTTTTCACCTCGAACGGCCCGGCGATGGGCAGCGCTCGCGCGGCCTCGATCAACTGCTCACAGACAGCGCCCGGGTCGTCGTCCAGGTGTTCCTCGGACCAGTCCGGACCGGCGTGCAGTATCCAGGCCTCGCCACCGGGGCGGCCGGGGCGCGAGGCCTGCCCGGACAGCCACCACAGCGGGCCGTCGTTGACGAAAGAAGCGTCGTAATTCAGCAATAGCGGCCGGTCGAGTTCGGCCATAACCGCCCAGCAGGGACGCATCTCGACTGCATTCAATCTTGCCGGCAGCGGCACGTTTTCAAACAGGTCCGCGGCCTGCGGGGGCGGCACGGTCACCACCAGCGCATCGGCCGAAAGCGTATCACCGCGGGCCGACTGCACGGTCCAGCCGCCTTCGTGTTGAATTCTTTCGACCCGCCAGGACTGGCGGCAATCGGGCAGCGACCCGGCGATTTCCGCGCAGATCGCGTCCATGGAAGGCACCGCGACGTAACGCTCGGTCTCCCCTTTTTCCTCCGCGACGCCGTCGGTGTTGACCACGGCGAGGCGCCCCGGCCACGCTTCCACCAGGCCCCGTTCACGCCATGACACCACGTGCCGCAGAAAACGCGGGTCCCTTGCGGTGAAATACTGCGCGCCGTGATCGAAGCGCGTGTCGCCCGCCAGCCGGCTGCTCATGCGGCCGCCGGGCGCCCGTCCCTTGTCGACCACCACCACGTCGTGTCCCTGGTCGACGAGTGTTCGCGCTGCCGACAGGCCGGCGAGACCGGAGCCCACCACGATCACGCGCTGGGGTTCATGCCCTGGAAATCCCCCGACAACCCGTGCATAGCGGTTCATATCCAGCCGCTCGGCGTGCCGCTTGATCGAACGCTGGCGCACCTTGCCGAACACCGGGCCCGGCGGAAACGCGCGGTCGAACTGCCCCAGGCACCACAGCAGGCCGCCGTAGCTGTTCGGGTCGTTGCCGTCCAGCGCGTAGCGGTGGTTCAGGTCGATCATCAGCTTGAGCGCCCGGGACGGTCGCTGCACCCAGGGCAGAAAAGCCTTGCCCCAGGTCATGCGCAGGTTGTTGTGCAGTTCACCGCGGCGTAAAAGCGAACGCTGCGCGAGGTCCCAGAGCGGCTGCCCGGTCACGCCGCGCGCCAGGGTCTCCCAGTCGAACGTTTCGGCCCGGGGTTCGGCCGAATGCTCCTGCAGCGATTCGCGGGCCCAGCCCGGTATCGCCTCGAGCGATTCCAGCTGCTCGCTGTGAAAACAGAAATGGTGCGACAGCTCGCGCCAGACCAGCAGTTCATCCAGGAACTTTTCGGCGCCCTCGCCGCCCCTGGCCGCCGCGTCGGCGGCAACCCGGAACGGGGAAACACAGCCATAGTGCAGGTAGGCGGACAGGCGGCTGACGCCGCCCGGCAGCGCGGCGTCGTTGCGCAGCGCGTGGTAGCGGTCCAGGCCATTTTCGAGGTATCGCTTCCAGCGCCGGTAGCCGGCCTGCGAACCCCCGGGCGTATCGCCGACCGCCGGAATGGAGTGATCGATCCGGCACGCCGCGATGACATCCTCCAGCGGGGAGGCGGGGTCAAAGGGCTCGAACCCGGGATCACCAGTGAAAGCGCCCGGCCATTCGTCCCGCAGCGGCCAGCCCTGCGCAACACGCTGGAATAACTCGTCCTGGTAGCTGCGGCGAAACTGGAAAGCGCGCGTCGGGGCTTTTTCCGACCGCGTCATGGGCAGGATGCAGCTGGCGTCCACCTGCAGCCAGGGCAGGTTCGGGTTTCGCGCGGCGTGGCGCGCATACCACTGCCGAAACGGCGGCACCGGGTACAGCTCGGTGACCACGGCGGCGCTTCTCTCCAGCAAGCGCCGCAGGGGGCCGGGGCCGACGGGGTCTTTCGGCAGATGAAAATGAAGCCGCAGGCCGACTGCCTCCAGTTCGGCCGTGAAATCACGCGCCGCTTCCAGGATGAAACGATGGTGCCGGTCGGAGTTGTAGCGGTGCCGGCCCCCGAGTCCCTGGTAGACCAGCAGTGGCAGGTTCAGCTGCAGCGCGATTTCGGCAGCGGCATCGAGCGCAGGGTTGTCGTGCGCCCGCAGGGCATGGTGCGCCCAGTAGAGGACAAACTCGCCCTCGCGCCGCGGCTCACCGTGCGAGAGCGGAACGACCCGCTCCTGCAATTCTGGGGACAATGTCCACGAACGACCCATGGATCACACCAGGTACGCGGATGCGATCAGGACGCCGAAACAGGCGATAACCGCCGAGGTCAGGCGTGAGCGCAAAACGATCATCCAGTCGGCGCTGCCGGCTGCCGGCTGAAAACGGTCGGCCAGGCCCATGACGACGAAACCGGCCAGCAGGCCCCAGAGCGCGGCGCGCGGATCCGGCCACAGCAGGAAAAAGAAGGCCCACAGGCTCGGCAATACGGAAAGGTAGGGAGCGATGCCCCTGAACCGGTCCTTGCCGGTGGCGACACCCCAGCGAATACCGCCGAGAAAAGAGAGAATGATGCCGCCGTAAAGCAGAAACGCGCGCTCGGCGTGCGCCTCGACAGGCCCGCTGCCGAAGACATGCAGCAGCGCCAGTGCTCCGAAAGGCAGCACGCCGGCATAACCCAGCAGCTTGGCGGTTGCCGGAATCGTTCTGGTGCTCATCGCAATGCTCCGGTTTTGACCAGAATCGTACACCCTTCGCGGCTGAAGGGCGTGTGCCGGCTCCACGCCGGGTTGCGCAGCCAGCTTCCCGGGCCGTAAGCGCCCTCCTCGTCTTCAAACACACCCTCCAGCACGAAGATTTCCTCGCCGCCCGGGTGGGTATGGGTCTTGAACACCGTGCCCGGCTCCCAGCGCACCAGCGAGGTGTGCTCCACGCCAAAGGAATGCAGCGGCATGACGCGCAGGCCCGGCACCAGCCCCGGCTGCCATTCACCGGCGCGGGTTTGCAGGCACACGGTTTCCCGGTCACCCGGATCGAACTGGTCCAGCTTGACGAACAGTTCGCAGCCATCCGGGCTGCGGGGCGCATGACGGGATCCGGGCGGATTCCTGAGGTAGCATCCCGCCGGGTATTCGCCATTTTCGTCGGCAAAAACGCCGTCGAGAACAAATATTTCTTCGCCCAGCGGGTGCACGTGCGCGTTGAACGTCGAGCCGGCCGCGTAACGCACCACGCTGGTGACCTGGCCGGACTCCGCCGCAGCCCGTTCCAGTTTTTTTCGCCAGACACCCGCCGCCGGGGATTTTTCCCACGCCATCTCGGAGGTATCCACGAGCACCCGCTGCGCGCGGTCCATGTTCAGGGGCTGATGATCATTCATCCCGATGAATTCCTGTTGTCGCCGGTTGATTCTCTCTCAGAAGTTCAGGCGCCACTGCTAAAACTTTTACGTTTTGTATATATATTTTGCTTGAAAAAACTATTTGCATAGTATTGTACATGTATTGTATAGTTTTATACAACGAAATGAGTCACCCGACTTGGAGAACAAACAGTGAACACCAAACCACGCCGCAGCGGCAACAAGCAGCCGCCGCTGGCGACCATAAGAATCAGCAACCTGCGCCTGCGCACCTTCATCGGCTTCAACCCCGAGGAGATGGAAAAGAAGCAGGACGTGGTGATCAACATCGCCATCCGCTACCGCCTGGACGAAGCCGTGCTGGAAGACCGGGTCGAGGATGCCCTCAACTACAAGACGGTCACCAAGCGGGTCATCGCGCTCGTCGAAGACGGCCGCTTCCTGCTGCTGGAGAAACTGGTCGCCGACATTCTCGGCGTCTGCAGCGAGCACCCGTCCGTCGCGCAGGCTTCGGTCACCGTCGATAAACCCCATGCATTGAGATTTGCCGATTCCGTCTCGCTGACCCTGGAATATGAAGCCGGGGCAGCCGGAAACCTACACTTACTGGAGAAAGCCTCATGAGCGCAAACCCCCTTTTCCTGACCGGCCGCCCGGCCACGCTGAACGAGGCGCTCAGCCCCGAGGCGATCCTGGTCCGGGACACGCTGATCGAGCACGGCCTGGAAACGCCGATGATCGACAACGGCCTGACCGCGGACCAGAAGTACGACCGCATTCGCAAGCTGATGGCCCAGGTGGTCGAGACCCTGGGGCTGGACCTGGCGGACGACAGCCTGGCGGAAACGCCGCACCGCATCGCCAAGATGTACGTGCACGAAATCTTTTCAGGCCTTGATTACAGCCACTTCCCCAAGCTGTCCCTGATCGACAACAAGATGGGCGCGGACGAAATGGTCAAGATCAGCGACATCGACCTGACCAGCACCTGTGAGCACCATTTCGTGACGATCGACGGCACGGCGAAAGTGGCCTACATTCCAAAGGACCGCATCATCGGCCTGTCCAAGATCAACCGCATCGTGCGCTTCTTCGGCCAGCGCCCGCAGGTGCAGGAACGCCTGACGCGCCAGATACTGGTCGCCCTGCAGGCCCTGCTGGGTACCGACGACGTCGCCGTCAGTATCGAAGCGACGCATTACTGCGTGAAATCCCGCGGCGTGATGGACAGCAACTCGCAGACCAGCACGACCGCGCTGGGCGGCTGCTTCCGCGAGAATATTCACACCCGGGCGGAGTTCCTCGGCCAGTGAGCAGCGACGCGGTCCTGATTACCGGAGTGGCCAGGCGGGTCGGCCTGCACCTGGCCAACACGTTCCTGGAGCGCGGCGTGCCGGTGATCGGAACCTACCGCAGCGAGCGCCCTTCCCTGGACGAACTTTCGGGCAGGGGCGCCGAACTGCACCACTGTGATTTTTACGACGAGCCCCAGGTCGACCTGCTGTGCCGTGAAATACAAAACCGCCACAGCGGGCTTCGCGCGGTGATTCACAACGCCTCCGACTGGATATCCGAGGAAGGCGGACTGCCTCCCGAGGACGTGATGCGGCGCATGATGCAGGTGCATGTCACCGCGCCTTACCTGATCAACCTGCGCCTGGAAGACCTGCTGCTCAACAGCGGCGCCGACCATGCCGACATCATCCACGTCGGCGACTATGTCAGCAGCCGCGGCAGCAGCAAGCACATCGCCTACGCCGCCAGCAAGGCCGCGCAGGACAACCTGACCTTCTCGTTCTCGGCCCGCCTCGCCCCGAAGGTGAAGGTCAACAGCATCGCCCCGGCGCTGGTCGCCTTCAACGAGGGTGACGACGAGGCCTACCGCGAAAAAGCGCGCAGCAAGAGCCTGATGCGGCGTGAGGGCGGCATGGAAGAGTTTCAGCGCGCGGTCGACTACCTGATGGAGAGCGAGTACATCACCGGGCGTATCCTGCCCCTGGACGGCGGCCGTCACCTCAAGATCGCCTGACCCCGCTACCTCGCCCGCCCGACGGGGCGGGTGAAACTGCCGTTCCGGCCGTTCTGAAAAGGCCCAAGCGGCCGCGGTTTCCCGGGTGAGCAAACAGGAACGGGCCGGAAAGCTGAAATCGCGCTTTCGGGCGTTGTAAACTTGTCCCATGAACTATCGACATCTTGGCCGCAGCGGCATCCAGGTCAGCGAGCTGTCATTCGGCTCCTGGGTCACTTTTCACAACCAGGCCGATACCGGCCTGGCCGTCGACATGCTGGCGGCCGCGCGCGAGGCGGGCGTCAATTTCTTTGACAACGCCGAGATCTACGCCGGCGGCAAATCAGAGGAAATCATGGGCGCCGCGCTGCGCGAACTGGGCTGGCGGCGGGGCAGCTACCTGGTCTCGACCAAGCTCTTCTGGGGCCTGAACGACGGCCCCAACGAGAAGAACACGCTGAACCGCAAATACCTGCTTGCATCCATAGAGGGTTCGCTGGAACGGCTGGGGCTGGATTACGTCGACCTGCTCTACTGCCACCGCCCGGACCCCGGAACGCCGATCGAGGAAACGGTCTGGGCCATGCACGACATCGTCGGGCGCGGCCAGGCGCTGTACTGGGGGACTTCCGAGTGGGAAGCGGACGATATCCTTGACGCGATCGACATCGCCGAGCGCCATCACCTGCGCAAACCGGTCGTCGAGCAGCCCGTCTACAACCTGCTCGAACAGCACCGCTTCGGACCGGCCTACCGCGCCGTTTACGAAGACCGCGGTTACGGCTCCACCACCTGGAGCCCGCTGGCTTCCGGGCTGCTCACCGGCAAGTACCGGGACGGCATCCCGGCGGGAAGCCGCGGCCAGCTCTCCGGCTACGAATTCCTGCAAAAGGAACTGACCGACCCCGATCGGCTCGCAAAGGTCGACGCGCTGCGGCCGCTGGCCGAACAGATGGGCGCCACGCTGGCCCAGTTCTCGCTGGCCTGGTGCCTGCAGAACCCGCACGTCAGCACCGTGATCACCGGCGCCAGCCGCGTGGAGCAGGTCGAGGAAAACATGAAGGCCATGGATTTCGTCGACGCCTTCACGCCGGAACTGATGGCTGAAATCGGGCAGATCTGCAGCTGAA